>JBDTMO010000862.1:0-2376 GCA_039934235.1 bacterium
GTTAGCCTTTCCTCGCGTGGCAATCGGCGATTCAAGCGGGCTCGAACGCGCGATGCGCAACTTCGCCCACGACGTCCTCACGAGGTACGACGCGGCGGACCGCGACACATATCTCAACACGACGTTTCGATTGCAGTCGGTCGCCGGCGAGTATGCCAAGGCGAACGTGACCATCGCACAGCTGCGCACGCTGCGTCGCGCGGCGGACTCAGTGTACGCGCCGGTCGAATACACGCAATACGAAATCTTTGCGACAGCAAAGGCGTTGCAGGCAACAGGCGCGCTGCCATTGCGCGAAGCTGTCGCCCGCGCGTTCGCCGCATTGTACCGTCCTCTCGACGATAGACGTGCTTTTCGCATTTCGGGGTCCTTCGACTTCGATCTGCGCGTCGCGCACGATGACCTGAACGCTGCGCTCGCGCGAATGGCTGCGACGGACAGCGTCAGCATGAGCGATGCGACTGCGCTCCTTCGCAGGTATCACACCTACGAGGCCTACGGAAGCATTCTCACTGTCGTGCCTGCGCTGCTCCGCGACGAGAACGCAAGACGGTATAGCATCGATGACTCCGTGATTGTTCGAACACGGGATGGTGCCGCGGTGTCAGCCATCGTCGTGCGGCCGCGTGCGCCGACGGGCAGGCAAGCCACGGTGTTGTCGTTCACCATCTACGCGCAGGCGCGAAACCTGACCGTCGCCATGCAGGACGCAGCGAACGGCTATGTGGGCGTCGTCGCCAACACGCGCGGCAAACGCAACGGCCAGAGTGTCGTCGCGCCGTTCGAGCACGATGGCAACGACGCCTACGACGTGATCGACTGGATCAGCAAGCAGCAATGGAGCAACGGGAAGGTCGGGATGTTTGGCGGGAGCTACGAAGGCTTTACGCAGTGGGCGTCGATGAAGCAGCGCGTGCATCCTGCGCTCAAGACCATCGTTCCGTCTGCCGCTATCGTGCCGGGCTTCGATGTGCCAGTAGAGAACAGCATCTATCAAGGCTTCCAGTATGCCTGGGTACCGTACGTCACCAACACCACGCTGCTCGACGACGACACGTACAACGATCGCCGCCGATGGAACGCGCTGGACAGCATCTGGTTTGCAACTGGCCGATCGTATCGCTCGCTCGATAGCATCGATGGCACGCCGAACAAGTTGTTCCAGCGCTGGCTATCACATCCGAGCTACGATGCCTATTGGCAGGCGATGACGCCGCAAGGCAACGAGTTCGCACACATCGGCATTCCAATACTCACGACCACCGGGTACTTCGACGGCGCGCAAAGCGGCGCCATGCACTACTTCCGCGAACATCTCGCCCACAACCCACGCGCGGAACACTACCTGTTGATCGGCCCGTGGGATCACTTCGGCTCACAGGCGCGTCCGTCGCCGTTCATTGCCGGCTACCAGACAGATCCCGCCGCACGCATCGACATCACGAGCGTCATCTATCAGTGGATGGACCATGTGATGAAGGGGGGACGTAAGCCAGCCCTCTTAGCCGATCGAATCAACTATCAGGTGATGGGGACAAATGCGTGGAGACACGCGCCATCACTGCAGGCAATGAGCAACGACACGCTGCGGCTCTATCTCAGCACCGAACACGTCGGCTCGCGCTTTCGACTGAGTTCGCAACGTGGCAGCGGTTTCGTTGCGCAGCGCGTCGATCTCACCGACCGCACCACGGCCAACGACAACTCGATTCACGATCCCCTCGCAGACTCCACCATCGATGTTGCGAACGGCGTCGCCTTCGTGAGTGATCCGCTGCCACAGCCCGTGACGATCAGCGGCGCTTACACAGGAACCCTCCGCGCCACTATCAACAAGAAGGACATGGACGTCGGTGTCCAGCTCTACGAACTCAATGCTGAGGGACAATATTTCCAGCTCTCGTTCTATCTGGGTCGAGCGAGCTATGCGAAGGACAAGTCGAATCGGCGCTTGCTGGTGCCGGGCGCGATTGAAGCGGTGCCATTCAGCAACACTCGCATGATCAGCCGTCAACTGGCGCAGGGCAGTCGCCTGGTCGTGGTCCTCAATATCAACAAGAGCTCGCACGCACCGATCAACTACGGCACTGGAAAGAACGTCTCGGACGAAACGATCGCGGACGGAAGGGTTCCCCTGGACATCAAGTGGCACGCGTCCAGCGTCGTGAAGATTCCCATCTGCAGGGGTGCAGATCCTTCGACTCGCTGCGCTCGCTCAGGATGACAATCATCGCTGCGCTCGCTCAGGATGACAATCTTTGTTTCCCTTCAGATGCAGGGGCACGCTCTCTGCCTCTAAGATGGCTACCTCCAACTGGATGGCAGCCACATGGACAAGGGAAAAGACTTCCTCAAGAGCCAGGTCAACAATGCGGT
>JBDTMO010000863.1:0-2368 GCA_039934235.1 bacterium
TGTGTGAGTTCAGGGCGGGGACCTGCGCAACAGCAGGTGCAGGTCCTTCGCTGCGCTCAGGATGACATCGATCTTCTAATCACACCTGCGCTAGTCGACGCCAACCAGGCCCGCGGCGGCGACGAGTACCGTGAGCGCACGCGCAACACCCAGCGAACCATCGGTGTTGTCGTACCATTCGGATGGCGTGTGAATGCCACCTCCACGTCCACCCGCGCCAATCGCGATCGCGGGTACGCCGAGGCTGATCGGCACATTCGCGTCCGTCGATGCGGTGGCGAGCTCCGGAATTCGCCCAATGGCGTGCGTCGCCTGCATGGCCGCACGAACGAGCGGATGCTGCGCATCGATCTCACCGCACGGCCGGTCGCCAATCGTCTCGATGGTTGTCGTCAACGGCTCGGTGTTAGACGACCGACGCGCATTCTCCTCACGCACCGCAGCACGCACGGCCAGATGAATCTCGGCCGAGCAACGCTCGAGGACTTCGGCATTCGACGAGCGCAGGTCCACTTCGAGCCACGCTTCGTCCGGAATTGCATTCACGCTGATACCTCCGCCGATGCGGCATACCGACAGGGTCGTGCGCGGTGTGCGCGGCAACGGCAGCGACGCAAGCTTGGCGGCCGTCGCGCCGGCAGCGTGCACTGGGTTCGGAACGCCAAATGACGCCCAGCTATGTCCGCCCGTTCCGCGAAAGGTGATGCGAAAGCGTCGCGCGCCGAGTGCGCGTGTGACGATGCGGTCGTCGCCAGCGCCGTCGAGTGCGATGCACGCCGACGGCTGCGCGCTCGTGCAAGCAAAGAGATGCTTCACGCCGCGCAGGTCGCCCGAACCTTCCTCGCCAACCGTGGCGGCGAAAAGAATGGGATGTCGCGTACGCACGCGAAGACCATCGATTGCTTCGGCAAGCGCCAGCATCGCCGCAAGGCCGCGTGAGTTGTCGACGATGCCTGGACCGGACAACTGCGGCCCGTCGCGCACGACGCCGACCGGTGTTCCCGCAGGAAAGATCGTGTCCAGATGGGCGCACATGACGACGGGCGCGAGGTCTTCATCGCCGTGGCGTGTGCCGAGTACGTTGCCGACGTCGTCGACGTGGACGTCGTGCAGGCCGATGTGCCGGAACTGGGCAGCGACGCATGCACCGCGCGCCTGTTCGCCCCCCGTTGGCGACGGAATTTCAGAGAGCGCGATCTGCGTGCTGAGGAGACGCTCGTCGTTCGCGGCAAGGCGGGCGCGAGCGTGAGCGAGAGTCTGAAATAACTCGGCGAGCCCGACGTCGGGCGCGTGAATGACAGGACGCATAGGTTAGTAATGGCAGCGCGGCATTCGGTGGCGCAAGATGTCGCCGACGACCAGCAAATATCTCTCGATGACAGATCCGGAACGTCCGCGGCTCGGACGCAATGTGTTCGCGCTCGCGGCGGTGAGCCTGCTCACCGATGTGTCGAGCGAGATGATCTATCCGCTGCTGCCGGTTTTTCTCACGGCTGTGCTAGGCGCAAACGCGAGCTTCATCGGCGCCATTGAGGGCGCGGCGGAAACAACGGCCGCGATGATCAAGCTGGCGAGTGGCTGGTGGTCGGATCGCGTGCGCAAACGCAAGCCACTCGTGCTGCTCGGCTATGGCATCGCGTCGTTCATGCGGCCGCTCGTTGCGATTGCGCAGTCGGCGACGCAGGTGCTGTTCGTCCGTCTGGCTGACCGCGTGGGGAAGGGCATTCGCAACGCGCCGCGTGATGCGCTGCTCGCGGACTCGGTGGACGTGAGCATTCGTGGACGCGCGTTCGGCGTGCAGCGCTCGGGTGATCACATGGGCGGTGTGCTGGGGCCGCTGATCGCATACATGCTATTGAGCCGGCATTGGGCGGAGATGCGCACGGTGTTCTGGCTTGCCGCCATTCCCGGTGTGTTGTCGGTGATCGTGGTGATGGTGTTTGTGAAGGAAGTTCCTAGGGTGCAGGTCCTTCGCTCCGCTCAGGACGACAAATTGCCCGGCCACCCCGACACATTGCCCGCCCACCCCGACACATTGCCACTCGGTGCTGCGTTCTGGCGCGTGATGTTCGTGATCTTCCTCTTCACACTCGGCAACTCGACCGACGCATTTCTCCTGCTGCGTGCGAATCAACTGGGAGTTCCCGTCGCGCTTGCGCCAATACTCTGGGCGGCGCTGCATGTCGTGAAGTCGGCGTCGAGTATTCCTGGTGGCGCGTTGTCGGACCGCATTGGTCGACGACCAACGCTCATCGCGGGATGGATCCTCTATGCGGCTGTCTACTACGGCTTCGCGCGCGCGGGAGTCGCGTGGCAGGCATGGGCGTTGTTCGGTGTGTACGGCATCTTTTTCGGACTCACGGAAGGA
>JBDTMO010000864.1:0-2365 GCA_039934235.1 bacterium
ACGCTCGCGCCAAGTGCGATCGTGCGCGGCATCGCGGGCGAGCTGCGAGAGGCACTGCTCAACCTGGTGCAGAACGCGCTCGATGCCATGGCAGGTGGTGGCACGCTGCGCATCAAGACAGTTGCGGACGGCGATCAGATCAGTGTCGCCGTGACCGACACGGGCATCGGCATGTCTGAGGAGGTCCGCGAGCGCGCCTTCGAACCCTTCTTTACCACGAAGGGCGTTAACGGCACCGGGCTAGGCCTCGCCGAGGTGTACGGTATCGCTCGGCGACATCGTGGGCGCGCGGAAATCGAGTCTGCACCAGGGAAGGGGACCACGGTTCGGTTGATTTTTCCACCCGGCGCTATTCCGCCAGCACCCGTTGTAGAGCAGCCAAAGCGGCCACGTCAGGTGCGCAGGATCCTCTTGGTGGAGGACCACCACGACAGCCGGGAGTTCATGCAGGCGTTGCTCGAAACGGACGGACACGTCGTTCATTCCGTCCGCAACGTGGAAGAAGCTCGCGCTCGCCTGGAGGACGGAAATTTTGGTCTCGACGTCCTCGTGACGGACATCGGGCTTCCGGACGGAAGCGGGTGGGACCTGGTGGCGTTCGCGCGTGATGTTCGGCCATCGCTGCGCATTGGCGTGGTGACGGGCTGGGAACCACGTAACGAACAGGACCCTGCATGTGACTTCACTCTGCGCAAGCCAGTTGCCGCTGCGGATTTGCTCGCACAGATTGCGGGATACGTGTGAGGCAGCCGACATTTAGTGCATCTCGCACACACACCCTCTCCGAACGAAATGTCTGAATCGGGTTCCATCCGCATTCTGATCGCCGAAGACGATGACAATGCGCGCGCGCTTCTCGTCGAGCTCCTCAACACGATGGGCCATGTCGTCGTCGCCGAGGTGAGTGGCGGGCGCGAGGCCATCGAGCGGGCGAAGGACGTCGTACCGGACGTCGTACTGCTCGACGTGCACATGCCGGATGGTTCTGGCATCGAGGCCGCGGAGCAGATCGCGGCGCAAGTGCCTGGCGTTGCGGTCGTGCTGTTCAGCGGCGACGAATCGCTGGTGCTCTCGGAGCGCGAGGTGACGGCGACGTCGGCGATTGCCTTTCTCCCGAAGCCGACACCGCCGCGCGTGCTCGACTCGACGCTGCGCCTTGCCGTGTCGCGCGCGCGTGAGTTCGCGGTGGCAAAGAAGGACGCGCAGGCCGCGCGCGGCGCACTCGAGAATCGCAAGACGATCGAGCGCGCGAAGGGAATCCTGATGCGGCGCACGGGATCGTCGGAGCAGGAAGCGTATCGCATCCTGCAGCGTACGTCGCAGGATCGCTCCGTGCCGATGGTGGAAATCGCTCGCGCTGTGTTGGCGAGCGAACCGGGGTTTCAGGAGAACGCCAAGTCTGAAAGCTAGAAGCACTGTAACGTGCTTGTGCCTAAGCTCGATACGGTGTCATCCCGCACGTCTTCAGTTACGCAGCGCACCCGCAATCGCTGGCGTGCCTTATCACGGCATGCCAGCTTTTCCTACAGCCTCGTTAGTTTAGGCAGCGTGTGTCGGCGAGCGAACCGGAGTTGACCCTCTCTGTGTAACGAGCCCTCCGCCACGCACCGTCGCGCCCAGCACGATTGCGGCGCTGATTAGGACAGCATTCTTGATGATATACTGTCCCTCCAGCGTTGGCGCGTAGGGTATTCGAGTGAACACCTCGGCCGGGAATAGAACGAGCGGCGTAAGCGTGCCAGCCATCTGAACTGATAGGAGAAGCAAGGTCGCTCGCATGAAGACCCCGAACAGAAGACCGAGCCCAATCAGGCACTCCCACGAGGCAAGAAGCGGGACGGAGACGGTGGGATGCACGGTGCCAAAGCTAAGCTTCTCAATTGTCCGGGCCGCTAAATCTTGCGCGGGACTCAATCCAGGGAAGAATTTGAGTGCGCCGAACCAGAGAAAGACAATGCCGAGGCTTATGCGTAGAAGAGGCACGCCGTATCTGGCCATCCAATTGGTAATCCGCGCGTCCACAGCGTCGAACCGAATTGCGATATCTCTCATTGCTGAACCGATGGCTCCGATTGCGCCAAGCTACATAACAGGCCAACGTGAATTTAGCGTTCCCGGCGTGGGCGGTCTGCCCAACTCGTTATTCTACTGCGGCAGTTAGCGTCGTGCGCGCAGCATATCAGCGTTGTTGCGAGCTGACGCCTACCGTTGCGCGCGCACAGGCGCAGTCGCCCATCCATCTTCGGCAGTACCGAACCTAGAGCCCGTTCGCCACGGGCACCGATCTCGGCTTGATGTAACTCTCCATGTTCATCCCGATCCAGATGGTGAACACCACGAGCGACGCCGAGAGCAGGAACGGCAG
>JBDTMO010000865.1:0-2361 GCA_039934235.1 bacterium
GTCGGGCACATCGAACAGTCGCGCGGCGCGCGCGCCGAGGGTCTCTAAACTCCGGAACAGCGCAAGGTCGCCGCGTTCGACCATGCGCTCGTCGAAGAATGCGTGCGGCGCCGCCAGCACGACGGCGCCGTACACGTCATGCTGCACTTGCTCCTGCGCCTCGTTCCCCACTCGCACAGGCCCGAAGCCGCGATAGCCGGACAACGAGGGAATGCTTGTTTCGGGTGGTGCCGGTCTCCCACTGACCCCGTATAGTGGTTTGATGCGTCCATCGCCCGCACTCGAGACGATATCCAGGATGTAGTGGAGGTAACGCTCCATGGTGCGCGTGGCGCAGAGTCGATTGAGTGCGTTGACGACGAAGTACGCGTCGCGCAGCCAGCAGTAGCGATAGTCCCACGTGCGCGGCGTATCCGGCGCCTCGGGGATCGACGTGGTCATGGCTGCGATGATGGCACCCGTGTCCTCGTACACGTTCAGCTTGAGGGTGATCGCCGCGCGAATCACGGCCGCCTGCCACTCGAAAGGAATGGCAAGCGAACGCACCCACGTTCGCCAGTAGGCAATCGTCTCGCTCTGGAAGTGTCGCCCGAGTTCCGCAATACTGCTCGGCGCGGTTTCATCGGGGCCGAGCAGCATCGTGATGCTGTCGTCCAACGAGAACGTGTTGCCTTCGAGGATAGCGGTAATCGACGCGTCCGTGGTGAGGCGCAGCGACGTGGCCGTCCCGATGTACCGTATGTGATTGCTCCCGCTGGTGACGTCTGCTCGCTGCGCGCCATAGTCGCGGGCCGGGCGCAAGCAGACCGTGATGCGCGGCTTACCCGAGAGCCGCGTCACGCGACGCACGAGCATCATGGGGCAGAAAACTCGCCCGAATTGCCCGAAGCGCGGTGCAAAGTCGGTAATCTCGATGGCGCCGCCGTCGCTGTCGTACATGCGCGTGATGAGCACCGGCGTGTTCACGAGATACTCCTGCTCCTCGCGCACGACGTTGTCGAGCGAGACGCGAAACTCTCCCGCGGCGTCCTTTTGCGGAGCGTCGCGCAAGAGTGAGCAAAACATTGGATCGCCGTCAAAACGCGGAAAGCACGCCCATACCACGCTGGCTTTCGCGTCAATCAGCGCACCGATGGTTCCGTTGCCGATCAGTGCAAGATCCAGCGACATCAAGGTACTCTCGAGAGCCATGTCATGAGTTCGGTGATGTCGCGCAAGCGCCAGTTCGCGACGGTTGGTCCTGTACCGATCTTCACAGAAATGCCGTGCATCTCATTGACCGCGGAAAATCCGTATTCATCCGTGATGTCATCACCGACAAAAACGGGAATGCGGCCGGCAAATGCCGGGATGGTCATGAGCTGCGCGACTGCTGTGCCCTTGTTCGAGAATGCCGGTTTGATCTCGACGATCCGCTTCCCACGCATCACCGCAAAATCGCTACCGAGTGTCGCTTGCGCGGCGCGCATGAGGTGATGCGCATACGCGGCCATGTGCGGTGCCTGGCGATAGTGCAGTGCAAGCGAATAGCCCTTGTCTTGCAGCATCAGGCCCGGCGAGCGCGAAACGGCGTCGGAGAGCGCGGCGCGTACGCGATCGAGCAGTCGCATGTCGTGCGTGGGCGAGACGCGGAGTCCCGTTGCATTGCGCCACTCCACTCCGTGCTGCCCAGACAGCGGCATCTTGCTGCCCGGATAGAGACGGTCGATGTCGACCACCGTTCGGCCGCTCACCAATGCGACCGCGCCGCCCGTCGCGTCGTACAGACGATCGATGGTTGCGCGAACGCGTGTCCGAATGCGGACGTCTTCCGGGAGCTGCTCGATGTCGGCGAGCGTGCCATCGACGTCAAAGAAGTACGCCCAATCCAACTGCGGCTGCGGCAGGGACGCCGCGGGTCGCGTACGAACGGATCTCGATGCGGATTGCGTGGTCACTCGCCAACGATCGCTTGAAAGTCGCGAGTCACATCACCATCCGAGAAACGGCGTGCTCGGCGACGCAGCCGGCGATGTCTCCGCATTTCAGCCGCATGGATCAACATGCGCCCGGCCCAGCGGAACACATTGAACTCTCGAATGAGGCCGCGCATGAGGCGCATCCTCGCGCGTTGTTCGCTCTCGGGCATGACCAACGCCTGGTGCAGGGCCGCGGCGCATTCGTCGACGTCATACGGATTCACGATGAGCGCCTCGGGCAATTCGCGCGCCGCGCCCGTAAAGCGACTGAGGATGAGAACCCCGCGTTCGTCATCGCGGGCTCCGACGAACTCCTTCGACACCAGGTTCATGCCGTCGTGCAGTGAGCTCACAAGGCAAAGCTCCGCCGCCCGATAGTACTCGTAAACCTGCGGAGGCTCGC
>JBDTMO010000866.1:0-2356 GCA_039934235.1 bacterium
GCGGAAGTTGCGCGCAACGGTGGATTCGGTGGAGCGCATTCATCGCAAGGCGGCAGTCGCGGCATTCCTCGCGTCGTTCGTGCACGTCGCCATTCGTCTCACCGTGTTGCCGGCACTCGTGCTGACGAGCGTTGCGTCGGCGCCGCTGGCGCCGCTCGCGCTGTGGCCACTTGGATTTCTGTATGGGGCAGCGGTGGTCCCGGCGCCGGGCGGCGGCGGCGCAGTGGAGATGGCGTTTCGGGCAGCGCTGGGACACGCGATACCGGGCCAGCTGTTCGCTGCATCGCTGATCTGGTGGCGCTTCTACACGTTTTACATCTACATCGTGTTGGGCGCGATCGCGGCGTGGAGTACGGTGTTGCGCGCCATTCGGAAGACGGAGGATTACGAGGCGGAAGTCGAAGCCGCCTGATCGGAAGGTGCGGGAATGTTGTTGATGCAGGCGAAAGTGCAGATCCTTCGACTCGCTTCGCTCGCTCAGGATGACAGCCAGTGCAGGTCCTTCGACTCGCTTCGCTCGCTCAGGATGACAGCCGGTGCAGGTCCTTCCCTGCGCTCAGGACGACAACTCGCTCGCAACGCTCGCCTCTGACGCAGGAACGTCATACGGCACCGGCCCCACCAACACCTCGCTCGCCCGCGCGTTCGGCCAATACAGATCCTTGTAAAACCAGAGCAGAAACAGCCCGGCAGCGAAAATCACGAGACCAAGCCCGAGTCCATCACGAAAGTCGGCGAGACTCTCCACCGGCTCCTTCTCGTGCGTCCACAGCGACATGCCAATCGGCACCGCAAAGATGCCGTTGTAAATCGCATGCGTCAGGATGGGCACCCACAGGCTCCGCGTCCTGAGATAGAGCATCGCGAACGCCACACCAATCACGAAGTGGCCCACCCACTCCGCGTGCCCAATCGCGAAGGCCGCGGAACTCAGCGCCACCGCCGACGGCGTGCCCCAGCGCTTGGCCCACCGGTGCAGCAGGATGCCGCGGAACAACGTCTCCTCCACGAGCGGCGCCGCGACCACCATCACGAAAAACAGCGCCGCGAACTGGCCATACGTCGTAACATCGTACGACGGCTGCGGCGCGAGGATCGTCTGCTCCACGAGCGTCGGCGCCACATACGACAGCGGAACGAACACCAGCCACACCGCCGCGAACGTAATGAGGATCAGCGGCACGATGACGGCGAGCAGCGGCAATGCGCCAAGCGTGGGCCGCGCCCCGAAGAGACGGCGCCACCCCAAGCCCGCAAGACGACCGCGAACAGCCAGAATGATCGCAATCACCACGTAGATCGCGATCATCGCGACCGGGCCGCGACCCGGCTGGCGAACCCACGGAAATCCATAGTTCACCGCCACTGTGACGGCGACGATCGCAAGGACCATCTGCATCAGCAGCCCGCGCGCCTGCAGCGCGTCGAACGGATCGCGCTTCGGGCTCTCCATCACGCTACAACAGCGCCGTTTCCTCGATCCGTACGTCCTTCGGCAACGAGTCGGGGAAGTACGCATTGTGGACGTACTGGCGCACCATCCGCTGCGTGTTGAAGAAGCTGCCATTCAGCACAATCGCAGACCGCATCACCTCGGCGTATGCAAATGGCAGCGCATAAAACAACGGCAAAATCACGCGCTCCAGCTTGATGTACAAATCCAGCGCATCTCGGCTCGGATCACCCTCGGCGTCCGGTGTCCCGATCGACCAACCCGTCACGCCTTCGACGTGACCCTCCACCCACCAGCCGTCGAGCACACTGAATGACGGGACGCCATTCATTGCCGCCTTCATGCCGCTGGTGCCGGACGCTTCGAGCGGCTTCATGGGGTTGTTCAGCCAGAGATCCACGCCGGCCACCATCTGGTGCGCGAGGGCCATCTCGTAGTTCTCGAGATACACGACTTCGACGAGCCCGCGCAGCCGATCGTCCGCGGCGTAAATGCGACGAATGAGCTCCTTGCCGCCGCCATCATGTGGATGGGCCTTGCCGCCGAAGATGATCTGGATCTTGCCGATGTTTCGCGCGATGCTCGCGAGGCGCTCCACATCGGTGAAAATGAGGTCCGCCCGCTTGTACGGCGTGGCGCGTCGCGCAAACCCAATGGTCATGACCGACATGTCGAGCGTCACTCCCGTGCGCTTTTTCACCTCGGCAAGCAACGCGGCCTTGCTCAGCGCATGCGCGTCGCGAATTTCCTGGAGCGGAATGCTGACGGCATAGCGCAGGTACAGGTTATCGCGACGCCACTCCGGAATACGGCGGTCGAACAGGTCGGCGAACGCGGGACCGGCCCACGTCGTCGCATGCACGCCGTTCGTGATCGAGTTGATCGGATAGTCGGGGAACATGC
>JBDTMO010000867.1:0-2353 GCA_039934235.1 bacterium
CTATCTCGTCGACCACACATTCCGGCGCGCGCTGCGCATAGCGTCGCCCGAAGATGGGCTTCGCGCACCAGTTGCAGCCGAAGGGACAGCCGCGCGAGCTGATCATGTTCCACGAGAAGCGCCCATGCGCCGAGGTCCATGCGGACCGATATGCATTGACGTCGACGAGGTCCCACGCGGGAAATGGCAACGCATCCAGATCGGCGACAGATGGTGACGGGGCCGTACGGAGCACGCCTCCGTTTCCGTCGGAGATGATCAGCCCATTCAATTCACTGAGCGGCGCATCGTGTGATTCGCGCCACGCTTCAGCGAGCGCGGGAAAACTGACGTCTGCCGTGCCCGGGAGCACGGCGTGCGCACCAGCGCCAAGGTAGAGCTCGGGCCGGTCTGATGAGTCCGAGCCGTTGACCGCAACGCGACACCCCTGCGCGCGCGCTGCGGCGACCATCGCGAGTGTCATCTCGCGCGTTCTCACCGTGCACATCTTGGTGAGATAGTTGAAGTTGTCCTCGAGAATTCCGACCACGGTGGGCCGCGTCTCGCGCAGCATTGCCTCGAACGCGCCCACCCCGGAAGCGAGCGTCGCGTCGAAGAAGGCAATGTCATGCCCGCGCTCTCGAAGCGACGCCGCGATCAGCAACGTGGCGAGCGGAGCATACGGCTTCATCCGCTCGTATTGCTTTCGGTCCTCGCGCAGGAACAGCGAGCTGGCAAGGAGGATCATCAGCTGATTTGACTGCGGCTAGTGATGACTCAGGCTGTAGACGTAAGCCGCGACGGCGCGGATTTGATCGTCGGTCAGCTGAGAACCGCCACGCGGGTTCATGCCGAATGGCGCTCCCGCCATCTTGATCTTCGCCTTTGGTACACCGGTGGTGACGATTTCGACAATCTCAGCGTACGTCCCGGTAATCTGCGACCACGTTGCGTCGGTCAAGTCCGGTGCCCGTTGCCCGCCTTTCGCATCCATCCCGTGGCACCGCTGGCAACTGCCCTTATGGAAAATGGAGTCGCCCTCCGCGAGCATCGCGGCCGTGACTCCAACTGGCAGCCCACCAGTAGACATCGCTGCAGAAGGAGCGGGTGCCGCCGCTGCAACCTCCGAGCCACTGTGTGAACACCCAGCGATTACCGCGAGGCCGAAGGCAGTGAGAATGAGGCGCGTCGAAAAGCGAAGGAGCATCGTGGTTCCCCGGAGCGTGAGTTGAGTTCGAACAGCGGTGGAAGACGAACGAAAACATCGCCTCCGGAACGAGCGACGCCTAGGCCTCAGCGACTCCTCGCGTTCACCGTCAACCCACAGACCCCGAGGTTGCTCAGATCGTCATTTGCATGCGTCTGCGTGCAATTTTCGTCGCTGCTCCTGCCAACGTTGCCGCATCCCGAACCAACGAGATCCGGAAGAATCCGCGCCCGCCGTCGCCGAACGCCACACCTGGCGTCACTACTACACCGTCCTCGTCGATCAGTGTCTTCACCCACGCCCAGTCATCGACGCCGGGCGGCACCGGCAGCCACAAGTACATCGATCCGGTCGGCACGACCACATCCCATCCGGCCGCGCCGAAGGCCGCAACGGCTGCATCACGTCTGGCCTGGTACGCCTCCACCTTGGGCGGCACCAACTCGAGACGATGATCGAGCGCGTACGCCGCAGCGTGCTGCACAACGGTCGGTGTACCGTACCCAACGTTCGACCGATAAGCCGCCAGCGCCTCGATTGCATCAGCATTGCCGACCGCGAAGCCAATGCGCAGCCCCGCCATGCTGAACGTCTTGGAGAACGAATGAAACTCGATCGTCACATCACGAGCATCACTCACCTCCAACGCACTCGGCGCAGCCCCGCCGCCAAAGGTGAGCTCGCTGTACGCGAGGTCGCTGATCAACAACACGTCGTGACGACGCGCAAACTCCACGGCGCGCTCGTAAAACTCCAACTCCACCCGAGCGCCAGTCGGATTGTTCGGATAGTTCACGATGAGGACGCGTGCTCGCTGAGCGTCCTCGGCGGAAATGGCGTCGAGATCGAGCACGAACCCGTCGCGCGCCCGCATGGGCACCCAGCTCACCTCGGCGCCACTCAACCACACTGACCTGGCGTAAACGGGATAGTAGATCTCCGGGATCAACGCCAAGTCGCCCGGCCCGCACAGCGCGGTGACGAGCTGCGCCAATCCCTCCTTTGCACCACTCAGTGCGATCGCCTCGCGCGGCGCGTCGATGTCGACGTTGAAGCGCGACTTCATGAAGCGTTCGATGGCATCGAAGAATTGCGGGACGCCACGAAATGGTGGGTAGCCGTGCGCCGACGAATCGTGAGCTGCCACGTTGAGCGCGTCCAGGATGC
>JBDTMO010000868.1:0-2351 GCA_039934235.1 bacterium
CGATGTAATTGAGCAGAGGTGTTACAGGGGCTCGGGCGGTACCGTCCGAGACTATGAAGACGGCGCCAAACGTGATCCGAAGGCGGATCTCCTGGCGCCGTTTCTCGCTGAGAAATCGGGTTCGACGGTGACATATGTCACAGATAAGCGGGCTCAATCGTCCTACTGTCACACACTCGGCGAATGTCATCACTTCGTTCGAGTTGCCCCTGCCGTGCCCGAATGGGTGGTGGACGCAGCGGTACGTATCGTAAACACATGAAACGATTAGGCTTAGTGTATCTCGCCGACCCCTAATCTCCGTGGAGATGGTTCGATGGTAGGTTCGCACGCCCCCAACGACATACCGCGCAAAGCGTTCACGCTCGTTGAGCTGCTGATTGTGCTTGCGCTGATCGGTATTGTGGCAGCGATTGCGATTCGCTCGGTGGGCGACACGATCCGTCGTGACCGTGTGCAGAAGGCCGTGGCGATTCTCGCCACAGATCTGGAAACGGCGTTCGCCATTGCGGGACGTCAACGTACGCCGGTGCGACTGCAATTCGACAGCACGCGCAGGACGTTTGCCATTGTTGATCGTGCAGATACGACGTTCAAGTATCGCACGCGCCAGTTCGTGACTGGAGACCTTGCGCTGGACTACTTCTCAGTGAGCCGCCCGACGTTGGACGTGCTGCCATCCGGACTCTCAGCCGATACTCTGAGCATGCGGATCGGCATTTACAGCAGGAACGGATCGCGGTATGACCGCACCATTCGCATGACACGGGGTGGACTTGTGAGGATCAAATGAACCTTCGTACTCGTAGTCGTGGCGTGCGCGGATCGTCGCGCGCACGCTCAGGTATCTCGTTGATTGAAGTTGTCGTGGCGTGCACCCTGCTCGCGGTGACGCTCACGACGTTAACGGGCCTTGCGGCCCGCATGGCAGCGCGCACGCGCAACATTGGCCCGATCGAGCAGCGTACGGCCACGTATTTCCAGGAAGTCAATCGGGTTGAGTCAATGCCCTATGATTCCATCGCGACGCCTGCGTTTTCGCCAACCAGTACGAGCAGCCTGTACCTGGTGACCGATTCAGTGAAGTCGGGCAACAGCTATTACGTGTGGACGTACACCATTGGGCAGCAGACCACGAACACGAATCCCGCAGGCACGTCGGCGTATCGTGACATCACGCTGACGGTAACGCCGCGCGTCATTGGCGTGGGTCCCGTCACAGGAGTGATTCGCCGCGCCAAGTCGCCGTCAATGAATTCGTTCAACACCGGCCCATGATGCGACGCTCACCACAAGGCCGGCGCGGCTTTACGATCGTCGAGATCATTACGTCGCTGACGATCATTGCGATTATCGGGCTGGCGATGACGAAGCTCGTGCTTGGACAGGCGCGCAGCTTTCAGTATGACAACGGGGCGCGTCGCGCACGTGCAGCCGCGCGAAGTGCGATGAACATCCTGATCACCGATCTGCGGATGACGCAGGACAACGGTGGCGTATCGTACGCGACGACGTTCGGCAGGCGCGTTGATGTGCGCGTACCGACGGTGTTCGGGTTCGTGTGCGAAAAGAATGCGGGCAATGTCGTCGTCGCGCTCGTGCCAACGGATTCGTTCCAGTTGGCGAGCAGCAAGTACGGCGGGTACGCGGTGCGCGATTCGGTGGCCGGGACCTACTCGTATGTTGCGGCGAGTACCGCCGACACCATTTCGGCCACGAGTGTCAACCGGTGTCATACGGCCGGCGTCGCCATGTTTGCTGACACGGGGCACATTGCCGGTCGCGCTGGCGGCGTGTTCATCCTGTCACCGGGTCCGCCGGGCATTGCCGGCGTTGGCTCGCCGATGTTCGTCTGGCACACGGTGACGTACGAGTTCAAGGACTCCAGGATCTTTACGGGGCGTAAGGGCCTGTATCGCACTGTGCGGGGCCGGTCAAATACGGATACGACGTCGGACGAGCTAATTGCGCCCTTCAAGGCGACTGCCCGTTTCAGCTATTACAAGCAGAATCCATACGCGACGAGAGATGTGCCTGACACGATTGCACCAGCATCATTGAATGACCTAAGGGGTTTCCAGATTTTCCTGCCCGCCGAAAGTTCCGACACGATGCCCACACGCAACACGCCGCAGTCGGCTAACGCAACAACCGCAGTCTTCTTCAAGAACACGAGGGTCCCATGACCACGCCAATACCGTCACCAGATTCGGCATCCACTGAACCGGCGCGTAGCCAACGCGACGGATTTGCCCTCCCCATGGCCATCGTCGTCCTCTCGTTGCTGACGATGGGCCTCGTTGCGGGCTTTGCGATGACGTCGACCGAGTTAAGCACGACTTCGTCGCAAC
>JBDTMO010000869.1:0-2344 GCA_039934235.1 bacterium
GACGTATTCACGGCCCGTGTTTCGTCATTCGTGGTTCGTTTCGCGTGTGCCTACCCGTCTTTTGTGATTCGTTGCTCGTGCTCCGGCGCCGCCGCCCGATAGGCCGTGTCGATGGAGTTGAGCCCGATGTTGCGGATCACGAACAACCAATCACGGACAACGGGTAGGCACACGCGAAACGGTCAACGACTGACGGAAGACGGGTCGTAACATCCAAGAAACAGCGGAGTTCCGTCACCAGCTCCGCTCCTGAATACGTCATCAAACTTCCGAACACGACGACTTAGAAAATCCGCAGGTTGATGTACTTTTTCGGATTCAGCTTGAGGTCTGCCAGGACTGAATCCGCCTGCGTCACAAGGCCCCTTAGATCGCGGTACAAAAGGGTGTCCTTCATGAACTTGCCCACCGTGCCCTCGCCGCGCTCGATGCCGCCGACCAGCGCGTTCACCTTTTTCGTCGTCGAGTCGAGGTTCGTTGCAATGCGCGTAAGGCTCGCACTCGACGTCCGGAAATTCTTCAACGTCGAGTCGATCGACGCCGAGTCGACGGCACTCGCCGCGCGCTTGAAGGACGCCATCGTCGCGGTCAGGTTCTTGTTCTGCTCCGCCGCAATCTGATTCAGTTGGATCGACAACCGCGTCGCGCTCGCCGACAACTCCGCCGCGTTCGCCAGCGACTTCCTGATGTCCTTGATGCCGCCCGACGCCACCAACTCGGCGTTCAGCGCCTTGGTCATCAACTGCACCGTGGCACCAATTGAGTCGACGCGGTTCATGATCGCCTGAATGTCCGTGTCACTCGCGCCAATCGGCACGGTGTCGCCAGCGGAATACGAAACGGCGCTCGGTCCTTTTGGTGTGAGCGCCACAGCCGCGTCGCCAAAGATGCCGATCGGCTTGACGCTTGCCGTCGCATTCTTCGGGACCTTCACGTCGTCGTTCACGCGAAGAATCACGTCGAGATAGCCGTCGTCGCGAAGCTTCACGTCGCGCACGCCGCCCACATTGACGCCGGCGAGTAGCACTGGCTGCCCCGGCTTGAGGTTCTGCCCCCAGGCAAACTTGGCGTACAATGGGTAGCCCGACGACAGGCCACCGCGCACGAGCCAGAGTGTGCCCAGCAGTCCGATGGCCACCGCGACCATGAGAAAAACCCCCACCAGAACTTCGTCGCGCCGTTTCATGTCTGTAGGTAAGGGGCAAGAAGCGCTGCCGTCAACGTATCGAGCACGAGGATGGATACCGATGTAATCACCACCGCCCGCGCTGTCGAGCGTCCCACGCCCTCAGCGCCTGCTTCGGTGACAAAGCCTTCGAACGAGCACACGAATGCAATCGCTCCGCCAAACAGGAACGCCTTCATGAGCGAGTATACAACCTGGAAGGTCCCGAAGCCGAGGCGCACGCCGGTTATGAAATCTTCTGGCGTGACGTCCGTGCCGTACACCGAGACCGCGTACCCGCTCAACAGGCCCGTGAAGTCGGCGAGGATGACGAGCGCCGGCAGCATGATGAGACAGGCCAGCAACCGGGGCACGATGAGGAATGCGAGTGGGTCGTACGACAGTGTCTCGAGCGCGTCGATTTGCTCGGTAACGCGCATGGTCCCAATCTCGGCCGTCATACGCGCGCCAACGCGCCCGGTGAGCACGAGCCCCGTGAGCAGCGGTCCGAGTTCGAGCACGATCATCAGGCGCGTGGACAATCCGATGATCGACAGCTGGACGCCCGGAAAGAGCTGGTACCGGGTCTGGATCGCGATAACACCGCCGATGAACGCCGCGACGATGACGGTGAGCGGAATCGAGTCCACGCCAATGCGCCGCATCTGGCGGATCGTTTCCGGCACGAAGGTGGCTGGATCGCCAAACGCGCGCGCGATGTCGCGCAGGAAGTAGCCACGGATGCCGATCTGGCGGAAGAAGGCAATGAAGGTCCGCGTAACGCGCCGGGAGAACTGCATCCCCGTGCGCTGCACCATGGGAAACGTCTCCGTCGGACGCATCCCTCCCTGCATCGGACGGTCGAGGTCACTCACGTGCGCACGCGGTACAGCAGTGCGAATCCGAACAGCGCGAAGACTGCATTCGGCAGCCATGCCGCGGCATCTGGCGACACGAACCCTCCCTTGCCAACGGCCTTCGTGAGTTGAATGAGCATGAGGAACGTAACCGTGGTCGCGAGGCTGATGCCGATTCCGTACGCGGTACCGCCGCGCTGGGTGCTGGTGGCAAGTGGCGCGCCGAACAATGCGATGACGAGGCACGTGATGGGAATGGCGATCTTGAGCGCCCGCTCCACGCGGAGGAGGTTCGCGTCGCCGCCGGAGCGCTCTAGCGCCC
>JBDTMO010000870.1:0-2331 GCA_039934235.1 bacterium
CACCTCGGGACGGTGATTGAGCCGCGGATGGCGGAGCACATCGCCCACCGAGCCCGCCATACCCGCCTTATCGTCCCACGCCCCGAACACCACGCGATCGACGCGCGAAAGCACCAGCGCGCCAGCGCACATCGCGCACGGCTCGAGCGTCACGTACAAGGTGCACCCGCCAAGACGCCAGGATCCCACCGCCGAACACGCCGCCCGGATCGCGAGCGATTCGGCATGCGCCGTTGCATCCTGATCGCGAATGGTGCGGTTGTTCGCGTGCGCGATCAATTCGCCATCTCGCACGATCACTGCGCCCACGGGCACCTCACCGGCCTCCTCCGCGAGGCGCGCTTCGGCGAGTGCAAGTTGCATCCACTGTAAATCAGTTTCTGCGCGCGCAGTCATTGACGTAGTGATGAACATGGTTATCCCAACCGCAGGTGCAGATCCTTCGACTCGCTACGCTCGCTCAGGATGACAACTCACTCGCTACGCTCGCTCAGGATGACAACTCGACTCGCTACGCTCGCTGAGGCCGACAACTCACTCGCTCCGCTCGCTCAGGATGACACGGCCTTTGTGAACTGCAGCTTCCTGCCCTCGCCAGGTGTTACGACGATACGGTCGCCGTCCACGAATCCGCCCTCTAGAATTCGCATCGCGAGAGGATTCTGGATCATGCGTTGGATCGCACGCTTCAACGGCCGCGCACCAAACGCTGGATCGTAGCCTTCCTCCGCCAGCAGATGCTTCGCCTCCGGCGTGACTTCGAGCGACAGTTTTCGCTCCGCGAGCATCTTTTCGAACCGAGCGAGTTGCAACTCGACGATGTGCTCGATCTGCTCCATGCCGAGTGGACGGAAGATGATGATGTCGTCCACGCGATTGAGGAACTCCGGCTTGAAGTGCGTCTGGAGCGTCTTCAGCACCTGCGCCTCGACCGCTGCCAAATCCCCTGCGTGCTCGAGGATGTAATGGCTCCCGATGTTCGACGTCATGATGATGACGGTATTCCGGAAATCCACCGTGCGGCCTTGCGAGTCTGTAAGGCGCCCATCGTCGAGGATCTGAAGCAGGATATTGAAGACGTCGGGATGCGCCTTCTCGATTTCGTCGAACAGCAGCACCGAATACGGACGACGACGCACAGCTTCCGACAGTTGGCCGCCTTCCTCGTAACCCACGTACCCCGGGGGCGCGCCAATCAAGCGCGACACGGCGTGCTTCTCCATGTATTCCGACATGTCGATGCGCACCATCGCGTGCTCGTCGTCGAACAGGAACTCCGCGAGCGCACGCGCCGTTTCCGTCTTGCCGACGCCAGTGGGTCCAAGAAAGATGAACGAACCAATTGGGCGATTGGGATCCTGCAATCCGGCGCGAGAACGTCGTACGGCGTCGGCTACTGCCTCAACCGCCTCGTCCTGGCCGACGACTCGGCGCGCCAACTCCTTGTCGAGCTTTGTCAGCCGCTCGCGCTCGCCTTCCATCATCCGCGTGACGGGAATGCCCGTCCACTTCGCGACGACTTCGGCAATGTCTTCCGCAGTGACTTCCTCCTTCAGGAATTGCGGACGTCCACCAACGCTCGCGAGTTGGTTCTCCGCATCCTTCATCGCCGCTTCGAGTGCCGGAATGCGACCGTAGCTGATCTCGGCAGCCTTGGCCAGGTCGCCTGCACGCGCGGCCTGATCCGCTTCGATTCGCGCCTGATCGATTTGCTGCTTGATCTTCGCGACGTTGCCGAGCGTGTCCTTTTCCTGTTGCCACTGTGCTTTCATGGCCGAGGACTTTTCCTTCAATTCAGCGAGCTCGCGCTCGATGATCTTGCGCCGCTCAACTGAAGCGGGATCCTTTTCCTTTTGCAGTGCCGTCCGCTCGATCTCGAGTTGCATGACCCGACGTTCCACCTCGTCGATCTCCTGCGGCATCGAGTCGATCTCGATGCGCAGGCGCGACGCGGCCTCATCGAGCAGGTCAATTGCCTTGTCGGGCAGGAAGCGGTCGCCGATGTAGCGGTGCGAGAGCGTTGCCGCGGCGATCACGGCGCTGTCGGTGATACGAATCCCGTGATGCGCTTCGTAGCGTTCCTTGAGGCCGCGCAGGATGGCAATCGTATCTTCGACCGTAGGCTCGCCGACGTACACGGGTTGAAAGCGTCGCTCGAGCGCCGCGTCCTTCTCAACGTGCTTGCGGTACTCGTCCAGCGTCGTTGCACCAACCACGCGCAGTTCGCCGCGCGCGAGCATCGGCTTCAGCATCTGGCCGGCGTCCATCGAACCCTCGGCCTTCCCTGCACCGACGAGCGTATGCAATTCGTCGATGAAGGTGATGAACTGA
>JBDTMO010000871.1:0-2323 GCA_039934235.1 bacterium
TGACCGCGGAGTTCGTGTTCCGTCCGGAAATTCATGATGCGGACCAGAAGGTCGTCCTCGGGAACGTGTTGCCGGCAGGACGCGGCATCGAGGATGGTGAAGCGGTGCTCGACATCGTGGCTCGGCATCCGTCCACCGCGCACTACATCGCACTCAAGCTGGCGACTCGGCTCGTGAGTGATGCGCCACCGAAGGCGCTCGTCGATCGCGCTGCGCAGACGTTCACGAAGACCGATGGCGACATTCGCGAAGTCGTGCGGACGATCGTGACGAGCCCCGAGTTCTTCAGTCGTTCGGCGTATCGCAGCAAGGTGAAGAGTCCGTTCGAGCTTGTGGCGTCGGCCCTCCGCGCGATTGACGCACAGCCGGACACCACGATGCGTTCAGCACAAATCGTTGGCTTCCTTGGCGCGCCGATGTTCGGACACCAGGCGCCGAACGGTTGGCCAGAGACGGGCGAAGCATGGATGAACAGCGGCGCGATTCTCAATCGCATCAACTTTGGGCTCGGGCTCGCGGCGGGACGCTTTCCTGGCGCGACGCTCACGCAGTGGAGCGAGGCGGAGCATCTCAAGGGCGCGTCGCGCGAAGCGCAGGTGGATGCGGTGGTGCTGGCGTTCTTTGGCGGGCAGGCCTCGCCGGATACGCGGCAGATTCTGTTGTCGGGTGAAAATCCGCTTGCGGCCAAGCTGGCGGCGACGGTGACGCCCGATAGTGCGTCGACAGAAATGACGTCCATGACGATGGGTGCTCCGCTGCGTGATCGCGTTGCTCCGCCGGCAAAGAATGGCGCGGCGCGGCCGGGAGCCGCGCGGCAAATGGGGATGGGACAGCAAGTGCAGTTGAGCGGACTGGCGCAGGTGGTGGGACTCGCGATTGGTGCGCCGGAATTTCAACGTCGGTAAGTGCAGGGAGGTGCAGATCCTTCGACTCGCTGCGCTCGCTCAGGATGACAGGCCGCTCACAACACATAGAGGTACATGTATGGATCGCAGAGTTTTCATGAAGTCCGGCGCGCTCGCCATGGTGACGATGGGGCTGAGCCCGAGCTTTTTACGTCGCACCGCGTATGGTGCCGATTTGATGAACGGCGCCGCGCTCAAGGGAGCCGCGCGAGGCAAGACGCTGATCTGCCTTTTCAGCGCGGCGCGGCGGATGCGCTCAACGTCGTCGTACCGCACGGTGAAGCGGCGTATTACAAGTTGCGGCCGAGCATTGCGATTCCGAGACCAACGCTGGCAACTGGGCCGGCGGGCGCGATCGATCTCGATGGCTTCTTTGGCCTGCACCCGTCGCTCGCACCAATGAAGCCGCTGTGGGATCAAGGCATCCTTGCGCCGATTCACGCTGTTGGAAGTCCGAGTGCAACGCGCTCGCACTTCGACGCGCAGGACTACATGGAAACCGGAACGCCCGACAACAAGGGCACGCGCGACGGATGGCTCAATCGCTATCTCGCGGTAAAGGGCACGTGCGAGGCTGGTTGTGCGCATGACGCGAAGCCGTCGCCATTCCGTGCCGTGGCGATGACGCAGCAGACTCCGCGCATGCTCGAAGGACCCTCGCCGACGATCGCGATGAATTCGCTCGACGAGTTCAGCGTTCGCGCGACAGGTCCGGCTGCCGACAGGCTCGAGGCATTGTATCGCACCGGTACGGCGGACGTCGTGCATGCGGCGGGCGGCGAGATGTTCGAAGCGGTGAAGATTCTAAAGTCGGCCAACCCGCAGAAATACCTCCCCCAGAACAACGCGGCTTATCCGGTTTCGCAATTCGGCACGCGGTTGAAGCAGATCGCGCAGCTCATCAAGTCCGACGTGGGCCTCGAGGTCGCGTTCGCCGACGTGGGCGGATGGGACACGCACGTGAATCAGGGCGCGTCGACCGGGCAACTTGCTGCGCGTCTCGATGACTTCGCGAAGTCCATCGCTGCACTTGTCGCCGATCTGGGCGATCGCATGGGCGACGTGACGATCATGACCATGTCGGAATTCGGCCGCACGGTGCGGCAGAACGGCAACGGCGGAACGGATCACGGTCACGCCAGCGCGCTGTTCGTCATTGGCGGTGACGTGAAGGGCAAGAAGGTGTACGGCAAGTGGCCGGGCCTGGAGCCGGAGCAGTTGTATGAGGGACGCGACCTGGCGCTGACGACCGACTTTCGATCGGTGTTCTCCGAAGTGGCGACCAAGCATCTCGGCGCGACGAAAATGGATGCGATCTTCCCGGGGTTTGAAGGCAAGGAGCGGTTGGGGATACTCTGATTCTTTGAGGGGTAAAGTTTCAATTCTAGAACCGGAAGATCTTCTTCAACAACCTCCCC
>JBDTMO010000872.1:0-2322 GCA_039934235.1 bacterium
CGGAACGAATCACGCCTTCGTGCTCGGATTCGGGTCCGACCATGAAGCCCGAGACGTCCTGAACGAAGAGCAACGGAATGCCCTGCCGGTCGCAGCGCTCGATAAAGAACGCGACCTTCTCGGCACTCTCGGCATAGACGATACCGCCGAAGCGCGGCTTCTCACCGGCGCGTCCCTTGATGAGCCCACGCTGGTTGGCGATGATGCCGACGCCGATGCCGTTGATGCGTGCGTCCGCGCAGATCATCTCGCGCGCAAGCTCGCCCTGGAATTCGGACAGCTGGCCGTCGTCCGTGAGGACACTGAGGATCCGATGCATGTCGTACGACATGCGATGGTCTGTGGGCAACAAATCGTACAGCGCATCCGGAGGCGCACCGCCCTCCGCGGGCGCCATGTGCGCGCCGCTTTTTTCCGGAGGCAACTGCGCGACCAACTCGCGCAACTTGTGGAGACAGGCCTCGTCATCGTCCACCGCGTAGTGCGCGACGCCGCTGATCTGCGTATGCGTGACCGCGCCGCCGAGTGTCTCGCCGTCGATTGTCTGACCGGTGGCGCCTTTGACCAGGTTCGGCCCACCGAGTCCCATGAAGGACGAACCCTTGACCATCACGATGAGGTCGGAGAGCGCAGGAAGATATGCCCCGCCCGCGATGCACTGCCCCATCACGGCCGATAGCTGCGGAATACGCAGGTAGCGCCGCATGATGGAGTTGTAATAGAAGATGCGACTCGCGCCGTATTGCCCCGGAAACACGCCGCCCTGATACGGCAGGTTCACGCCCGCCGAATCGACGAGATAGATGATTGGGATGCGGCAGCGCATCGCGACTTCCTGCGCGCGCAGAATCTTCTTGATCGTCTCGGGCCACCAGGAGCCGGCTTTCACCGTCGCATCGTTTGCGACGACGACGACGGGCCGTCCATGCATGATACCCACACCCGTCACCACACCGGCCGCTGGTGCCGCGCCGTCATACTGATCGTAGGCGAGCAGCAACCCGATCTCGACAAATCGGGCGCCAGCGTCGCAGAGTCTTGCCACTCGCTCGCGCGCCGTGAGTTTTCCTTGCGTGTGCTGCTTGTCGATTTTGTCCTGCCCGCCGCCAAGTCGGAGGCGATCTTCGAGCGCGCGGAGCTCGGCGCTCAGCTCGCGGAGCCGTGTCGTCACAAGGGGCTCACACTTCCTGCTTCGACCGTTCGGCGAACCAGGACTGGATGTAGTTCACCAGCTCCGATGTCGGCGTGCCGGGCCCGAACAGGCGGCCGGTGCCGAGCCGGTGGAGTTCTTCCATGTCTTCTTTGGGGATGATGCCGCCGCCGGTGATGAGGATGTCGTCGCGGCCCTGTTCCTTCAGCAGGTCGAGGACGCGGGGGAACAGCGTCATGTGCGCGCCGCTGAGGATCGACAGGCCGACGACGTCGACGTCTTCCTGGACGGCTGCGGTGGCGATCATCTCGGGGGTTTGGTGCAGGCCGGTGTAGATGACTTCCATGCCTGCGTCGCGGAGTGAGGCGGCGACGACTTTTGCGCCGCGATCGTGGCCGTCGAGGCCCGGCTTGGCGACAAGAACTCGGATGGGGCGCATGCGAGGAAGCTAGCGGGCGCGCGGAGGTGGCGGCAACGGGCTGAGGAGGACACAGCCGAGAGAACTGAATGGCAACATCGGCAAAACGCGTAGCCTACCGCAGTCTCAAGCCCAGTGCGGTGGCCGCAACGGTGAAAGGTTGCGACGTCACCGTGGGTAGTCCAAAGGTCGTGAACGACAGTGCGATGGACCCCGGCGGTCCGTTCACCGTGAGGGTCGAGAAGGTCGCGACCCCACTCGCCGCGTTCGAAGTCGCTCCGCTCAGCGTTCCGGCGCCAGTGGCCACGGTTACGATCACGGTGCCGGCGAAGCCGGTCACGACATTGCCAGCAGCGTCACGGATATCCACGATCGGTTGGCCGAAGAGTGGCTGTCCTGAGATGGCGCCGAGTGGCTGCGCGCGAATCACGACCTGCGAAGCGACTCCGGCGATCAGCGGAAGACCGATCGAGATGACGCTGCTTAGTGAGGGAGCACTGAAGTTCAACGTGCGGTCGCCCGCCAATCCTGTCAGCGTCAGGCCGCCGAACGTCGCGACACCAGCGGTCGCGGTGGCCGTCGAGTTGGTGATCGTTCCCTGTCCCGTCGCGATAGTCGCGGTGACGACCACATTCGACGACACGAGGTTGCCCGCCGCATCCTGAACCTCGATCACGGGCTGGCTGCTCAGGGGCAAGCCGGCAGCCGCGCCGGCCGGTTGCGTCCTCACGCCGAGTTTCGCGGCGGCTCCCGG
>JBDTMO010000873.1:0-2321 GCA_039934235.1 bacterium
CGAAGGCTCCGGCCTTCTCGTTGGTCGAGCCGGTGAATGCACCTTTCTCGTGGCCGAAGAGCTCGTTCTCGAGAATGTCCTTCGGAAGCGCGGCGCAGTTGAGCGCGAAGAACGGTCCCTTGGCGCGGTCGCTCTTGGAGTGGACCGCACGCGCAACCAGCTCTTTTCCAGTCCCGGATTCGCCGAGGATCAGCACGCTTGCCGAGGAGGGGGCGACGGCGTCGATGACCTGATATACCTCGCGCATTGCCTCGGATTCGCCGGTCAGCTCGGCGTAGTGCGTCAGCCCCTCGAGACGCGACGTGAGCTCTCGTTTGTTCTCCTGGACATTGAACTTTTCGATCGCCTTGGGGATGAGCGCCTTGAGACGATTCAGCTTTTCGGCGTTGAGCGGCTTCTCGATGTAGTCGTAGGCGCCCTGCTGCATCGCCTGCACCGCCGAATCGACGGTCGCTTGGCCGGTGATGATAATGCACTCGGTAGGTATCGAGCGCTGTTGCAGTTCACGCAACAAGGCGAGGCCGTCGAGCTTGGGCATCTTGAGATCTGCCAGGACAACGCCATAGCGCTCGGCCGACAGGAGCTCGAGCGCCTTTTGGCCGTCGCCCACGACGTCCACGCTATAGCCAGCGTCTTCGAGAATGGCGCTCAGGCCAGTCGTAATGGCGACTTCATCGTCCGCGATGAGAATCTTTGCCTGCTTCATCGTGTCTCGTGCATTGCGCGGCCCGCTCGCTTGACGATTCATGCGCGCGGAAAGGCTAGTGAAAGGTCGTCTCCTTCTGTCCAACGAACACCTGCGCCGCGCAGTAGCGCGGCAATGCCTTCGGGGATGGTGCCCCGACGTCCTCCTGCGGCGATCACGACCTGGACCGCGTCGTCGGCATGCGCGAGTGTGCAAGTCACCTCGGACAGCGGATGTGCGCGATCAGTACCGGTGATCAAGTCGAGCAATGGCGCCAGCAGTGCCAGTCGTACGACGTCCTCGTGGACACACGTCTCTGTCGAGTGCATCCGACCATCCTCCACAAGCGTCACGGAGGCGTCCGCCGACGACGCTGACGCACCGCAGATCGTGACGACCCGCCGCAAGGTGACGGCGACATCCGCAGGGGACCGAGACACGCGCGAGAGCCCAAGCACCGCTTCGATCAAGGTAGTCAAGCGGTCCAACTGCTGGCCCGCTGCGCTCGCGAACTGCATGACGGCTGACGCGTGCGTATCCGGACGAGCGGCGCGCGACCGGATGACTTCGAGGTTTACCGAGACGCCGTTCAGCGCGTCCTTCACGTCGTGCGACGCGCGCCCGATCGCTCGCTGGAGTGTTTGCAACCAGAGAGCGCCAACGTCCTCGGGCGCCACGGTCGGCGTCATTCAGTCCGAAAGATCGGCGTCGTCCGGCGCCGCGGCGTGGGCCGGTGTGGCATCCGCCGGCATGGGCCGATGCTGCTCCGGCGGCTTGACGAGCCTGTTCACGATGTCCGAGGTGTTTCCGATCGCAAGCTGGTCGAAGAGAAAACCGAATTTCTCCTCGTACGCGGCCGCGAGTCTGGCCTTGACGTCGGCCGGCAGTGCCCAGAGTTGACGCTTGAACGGCCCGATGGCCTTCTTCCGCGACTTGTAGAAAAACTGTTCATCGGAGTCGGTTGGCTTCCGTTCATCCTTCGCATTCTCGAGGAGCCACCCGTACATCTCCGCGCGTAGTGCGTCCGGAAGGGCATCGAACATCATGGTCTGGAAATTCGTGGCGAGATGAATCTCCGCTGTTTCGCGCGACGGAAAATTGTGAAACGCGGTATCGGGAAGCGTCGATGCACCATGCTGCACGGCGCCGGCGAGTCCGTAATCGTCGCGCGCCACCTTGCCGAGTCGCTCCAGCGTGTCGAGATCGAGCTTGACTTCAGCGATCGAGCCATCGGCAAGCACCGTTCCACCGTGCGACGTCCCACTCTGCACGCTGATCTTCGACAATCCCTCCATGCCCTTTGGCAACGCGGCGACGAAACCATCCATGTACGCGCGCAATTCTTCGACAGTGGAATTCTCGGTTCCCACTTCGCCGATTTCACCGCCAACCGAAATGGTGACGCCCGCGGGCTGCACGCGCCGGACTTCCTGCAGGATGTCGATGCCGACTTCGTAGTTCAGGCGCTGCTGCTCGAGCAGTGATGCCTTGCTGAGGTCAACCAGCGTCGACGTATCGATATCGATGTTGTAGAAGCCGGCTCCCACGGCCTCGCGGACGAGCGCCTTGACGGCATCGACCTCGGGTCCCGGATTGGTTGCGTACTTCTTGTGATTGACCTGGAAGTGGTCGCCCT
>JBDTMO010000874.1:0-2320 GCA_039934235.1 bacterium
CGCAAGTGCACGCGCTGGGCGGGCATGTTGGGAGCGCGGATGGCATCGTCGGCCTGCGTGTGAACCACAATCTCGATGTGCACATCAGCGATTTTGCGGTTACGCCAAAAAAGAAGTAGAGACTGTTGTCATCCTGAGTGAGCGACGCGCGTCGAAGGATCCGCACACAACAGCGTGCAGATCCCGCGACGTCGCTCGGGATGACAACCCACTGGCGCGTCGACAATGATGTATACAATATTGTGCGCCATTAGCTGAACCGTTCTTCACGCATCCCCCCACCGTCGATGATCGCCCTCCTCCTCGCCGCGCTTGCTGTTGTTCCTGCGACGCGTGACCACACGCCCCTGCCTCGACAGCGGTCGGCCGTCCAACCCACGTACAACGGCCGCTCCAACGAATTGCGCGTGCGCCCGCCGCGACTCGAGGATGCTGGCCTTACGATCGACGGACAGCTCGATGAGCCGCAGTGGGCGAACGCGGCGCTGCTCACCGGCTTCAGCCAGTTTTCGCCCAACGACGCAGCGCCGGCCAGCGATTCCACCGAAGTGCTCGTCTGGTATTCAGCCACCGCGATTCATTTCGGAATTCGTGCGTTCGAGAAACACGGGCAGGCTGTTGCGACACTCGCCGACCGCGACAGGATCGGCTCCGATGACAACGTGCAGATCCTGCTTGGGACATTCAACGACGGACGGCAAGCCACCGTCTTCGCGGTCAATCCGCTCGGCGTGCAAGCCGACGGAACCATCGTCGAATCCAATCAGACGCGGTCAACCGGAATGGGAGGCACCACGTTGGCGCGCGACCCAACGGATCTCAGCGCCGATTACGTCTTTCAGTCAAAGGGACGGCTCACGGCGGACGGCTACATCGTCGAAGTGCGTATCCCGTTCAAGAGCCTCAAGTATCAATCGAGCGACGTGCAGTCGTGGGGACTGAACATCGTTCGCGCCGTACAGCACTCGGGCAATGAGGATAGCTGGACGCCGGCCAAGCGCTCAGGGCTTTCATTCCTTGCGCAATCCGGTGTCCTCGAGGGGCTGTCGGATCTCCGTCGCGGACTCGTGGTGGACGTCAATCCGGAACTCACGCAGCGGACACCGGGCATTGCTCCAGCCGGGAGCTCCGCAGCGGGCTGGCGCTACGACCGCAATCGTCCGGAAATCGGCGGCAATGCGCGGTGGGGCATCACGAACATCCTCACGCTCAACGGCACGGTGAATCCGGACTTCTCGCAAATCGAGTCCGATGCCGGGCAGTTCACCTTCGATCCACGCCAGGCGTTGTTCTTCGCCGAGAAGCGTCCGTTCTTCCTGGAGGGGACGGAGCAGTTTTCGACGCCGCATTCACTGATCTACACGCGACGCATCATCCAACCCATCGGTGCGGCGAAGCTCACCGGTAAGGTATCGGGCACGAGCGTCGCCTTGCTCAGCGCCGTGGACGACGCGGCCGGCTCGCTGTCGCGCAGTGACCATCCGGTGTTCAACCTGCTCCGTGTGCAACGCGATCTCGGCACGTCGTCCAAGCTGGGTTTTGCGTACACCGATCGGGTAGACGCAGGCAATTACAATCGCGTCGCGGATGTGGATGGCAGCTACCTGTTCGGCGGCGTTTACAGCTTTCAGGGGCAGTACGCGCAGAGCTTCACGAAGCAGGGTGCGGCGGTGTTGAACGCTCCGCTGTGGCATGCGGGGATCAACCGGAATGGCAAGCAGTCCGCGTTTTCATATTCGCTCGACGGCGTTCATGAGAACTTTCGCGCGCTCAGCGGTTTCATCTCGCGCGGCGGCGTCGTGAATGGCGGAATCGATCATCGCTTCAATGTCTTCGGCCGTCCTGGTTCGCTGTTTGAAGTCGTGACGTTCAATCCCGGCTACTTCAGTACGTGGCGCTATCAGAGTTTCGTCCATCAGGACGATGCGATCGAGAAGAAGCTGCACTTCAACCTGAGCGCGACGCTGCGCGGCGGATGGACCGTCGGCACTGGGTACTTCGTCGAGACGTTCGGCTTCGATCCCGGCTTGTACGCAGGCTATAAGGTGCTCGGCGTGCAGGGCGATACGCTGCCCTTCGTGGGCATGCCGCGCATCGGGAATAGCGAGCCCTATTTCTCGATCAACTCGCCGGCGGGGCGTCGCATTTCCGTGAATGCGTTCTACCTGTACGGCCGCGACGAGAATTTCTATGAGTGGGCTCCGTCGAACATCGTCATCGCGACGTATGGCGTAACGGCTCGACCCACCGACAAGCTTCGCCTGAATGCGACCTACAACTTGCAGAGCTACAATCGCCGCAGCGACGGGAGCATCGTCGG
>JBDTMO010000875.1:0-2317 GCA_039934235.1 bacterium
CCGCAGCGATTTGTCATCCTGAGCGAGCGAAGCGAGTCGAAGGATCTGCACCTGCCGATGCGCGCGAACGCTATTCGGTGCATGAGCAGGCGGCAAGCACGACCCCAGACGAACGGGCACGCGCCTTCTGGGTATCATTCGTTCTTGGGCTGGCTTCCCTTCCAAGGGTGGGTTTGCTGCTGCAAATCGCCTACCTTTCGCTGGCGCTATTGTCTCGCGTATCGAGGATCTCGTGCTCTACTTCTGCATTCCCGCTTTCAACGAAGCGCCAACCATCGGGTTGTTGCTCTGGCGCCTGCGCAAGGTGTTCCAGGAGCAACCGCGCGAATACGAGGTGCTCGTCTACGACGACGGGAGTACCGACGCCACCGCGGAGACACTCGAGCCCTACCACAAGGTCATGCCGCTGACGGTGCTGAGTGGCAAGCGATCGGGTTACGCCGCAGCCGTCGACAGGTTGTGCCGAGAAGCGTCCCGGCGTACGCGGTATCCGCGCCGCGACGCGATCGTGATCCTGCAAGCCGACTTTACAGACCAACCCGAGCATCTGCCGGAATTGATCAAGCGGTTCGACGGCGGGGCCGACGTCGTCGTCGCTGAGCGCCCGATTGATGCACTCACGGTGCCGCAGCCCGTGCGCACTCTCCGCCGCTTGGCGCCGTGGCTTGTGCGTCCCTTTGTGTCGGTGGACGGCGTGCGCGATCCATTTGGCTCGTTGCGGCTCATTCGCGTGTCCGTCATTCGCGACCTGATCAAGGAGCGCGGCGACGCGCCGTTGCTCGCCGGTGAGGGCTGGGGCGCCAATGTCGACCTGCTCCTGCGCGCCGCTCCGCACGCCAGGCGAATCGAAACAGTGGAGCTCGCGCCGCGCTACGACGTCCGAGCCCGCGAAACACGCGTGCGTGCCTGGAGCGACGCGATGAGTCTCTTCCGCTTTGCACGCGGCGCCCGCGGTCGGAGCGTCCGCGCCCGGAGCGCATGACGATTACGCTACTCCCATTCGTTCGCCGCGCGGTCGCTTTCTCCCTGCTGCTCGTATTGCCCGCACGAGCGCAGGATGGCGAGCGCGTACGCGTACCGTTCGGTGTCGGCGAACGATTGGAGTATGATCTCAGCTTCGGTAAGCTGCATGTTGGGAACGCCTCCATGGAGGTCGTCGACGTACAGGACATCCGTGGCCGCGACACGTGGCACACCGTCCTTCAGCTTCATGGCGGTTTGAAGTTCGTCTACCGCATCGACGATACGTTCGAGAGCTGGATCGACAGGCGCACGGGAAACTCGTTGCGCTTTCGCAAGGACCAGAACGAGGGCCACCGCGACATCGATCAGGTCTTCGAGATCTTTCCTGAGCGCGGCGTCTACGTGCATCAAAGCGATACCGCGATGACGAGCGTCCACAACCCGCTCGACGATGGCTCGTTCCTGTACTTCATTCGCACCATTCCGCTCGTCGTTGGCCAGACGTACACGTTCGAGCGCTATTTCAAGCCAGACCGCAATCCCGTCACCATCAAGGTCGTCCGCCTGGACACCATCACCGTGCCCGCCGGGCGATTCAACGCCATCGTCATTCAGCCCATTATCAAGACCCCCGGCATCTTCTCCGAGAACGGCCACGCCGAGGTCTGGCTTTCAGATGACAAGAGCCGCATCATGCTGCAGGTGAAGTCCAGTCTGTCGTTCGGGTCCATCAACCTCTACCTCACATCGTACCGTCCAGCTCCGGCGGCAGCCCCCGCCCCGACGCCGTAACGCCTCCGGGCTCCCCCTACGGAGAAGCGGATCTCGCTTCCGTCCGAACGGTTCCCGTTGCGGTTCGCCCGAACAAGGTGAGTGCGCGCGACTTCGCGCATCCGCCTGGCGACGACCGATCGTTTCGCGCCTTTCTGGGCGCATTGCCCGACGTCCTGGTTGCGCGCGATTTCCGCGCTGTCGTTTCCGCAATCGCTGCCGCCGCACGGAAACAGCGCGGCGTCATCATCATGCTCGGCGGTCACATCGTCAAGACAGGTCTCGCTCCGGTGCTCATCGAGTTGATGCGCCGTCGGATCGTGACGCATGTGGCCATGAATGGGTCGGCCGCCATTCATGATTATGAAATTGCCCGGTTCGGCGCGACGTCCGAAGACGTCGCGGCAGGTCTCGTGGACGGCACCTTCGGAATGGCGGAAGAAACGGGGCGCGAGATGAACGAGGCGTTCGTTCGAGGCCTCCGCGACGAGCGAGGCATGGGTGAAGTACTCGGGCTGACGCTCGATGAAACGCCCGTCCTTGCGAATCCCGAGCTGTCACTCTTGCTCGGCGCGCGGCGGTT
>JBDTMO010000876.1:0-2315 GCA_039934235.1 bacterium
TCGACGACATGCTCGACGAACGCGAGCTCGTCATGCGTCCGCTCGAATATGTCGGTGCGGAGACGTCGGCGGCGACGGTGGGTGTTGCGCTGATCGGCACCGGTGATCTCGTGCTGATACTCAGCGTGCCAAAGCTCTTCGCCGAGGCGACGCGCACGGCAGGGAGTTTGCCGTCGTCGGCATCCGTGAAGCGGGTCGCAGCACCGCGGGCGCGCATTCTCGTTGTCGACGATTCGATCACGTCACGCACGCTCGAGCAGAGCGTGCTCTCCGCCGCAGGGTATGATGTCGTCACGGCCGTCGACGGCGTCGAAGCCTGGCGAGCAATCGAGCGCTCGCCATTCTCGCTTGTCGTGAGCGACGTCGAGATGCCGCATCTCGACGGCATCGGACTGTGCGAGCGCATTCGCGCCAACCCGGGCACGGCCGCACTGCCTGTCATTCTCGTCACCTCGCTTGACGAGCCGGAACATCGCGCGCGCGGACTCGAGGCAGGCGCCGACGCCTATGTCGCCAAGAGCAGCTTCGACCAGGACGTGTTGCTCGACACCGTGCGCCAGCTCATCGGTCGTGAGGAGGATCATCGATGATTCGCATACTCGTCGCCGACGATTCGGCAACGGCGCGTGCACTGCTCGTCGCGCTGCTCAGCGCGGAGCCCGACTTTCATGTCGTTGGCGAAGCGCGCAATGGACGCGAAGCCGTCGACATGACCGAACGTCTCGCGCCGGATATCGTGACGATGGACATCCAGATGCCGGAAATGGATGGCTTTCAGGCGACGCAGGAACTCATGACACGCACGCCGACGCCGATCATCATCGTCTCGTCGACGGCGCGACTCGATGACGTCGAGCTGTCGCTCGAAGCGACGCGCGCCGGTGCGCTGCTCGTGCTACCGAAACCGGAGGGGCCGTCCATCACCCTGGCGGCGGCAGACCAGCGTCATCTCGTCAACATGGTGCGCGCGATGGCGAGCGTGAAAGTCGTCCGTCGTCACACCGCCGGCTCGTCGGGTCCGATGAATGTTTTTCAGCGACCACGGGTAAAGGAGACGCCGCGCGCACGTGGAGCAGCCGCGCCGCGCGTCGTTGCCATTGGCGCATCCACCGGAGGCCCGGCAGCGCTTCAGACAATTCTCTCCGAGCTGCCGGCGTCGTTTCCGCTGCCGATTCTCGTCGTACAGCACATGGCGCACGGCTTTACTGGCGGGCTCGTACACTGGCTCTCCGGGGACACCCGTCTCGCCGTGCGCGTCGCGACGTTTGGCGAAGTCGCGAAGCCGGGGACAGTGTACGTCGCACCAGACGATCGTCATCTCGGTCTCCGCCTTGGCGACGACAAGTTGCTACGATTGCTCCTCGACGGCGCTCCGCCGCTGGGCGCCTTCCGTCCGTCGGCGAGCTATCTCTTTCGCTCCGTCGCAGAAGCACTCGGTCCCGCTGCGCTCCACGTGATTCTCACCGGCATGGGTGACGATGGCCTGACCGGTTTGCGCGCTGCGCATGCCGCGGGCGCTCATGTCATTGCGCAGGATGAGGCGTCGTCCGTGATCTATGGCATGCCGCGCGAAGCAGCGCGCGCCGGAGTGGTGAATGAAATCGTCGGCCTGTCCGATATCGCAGCGCACCTGATGGAGCTGGCACGATGACCGCGCCCATGGCCACCGCGCGCATCCTGATCGTCGAGGACAGCGCGACACAGGCGGCAGCGCTCGCCGACTTGCTGGCGAATGCGGGATACGACACGCGGATCGCGCGCAGCGCTGAACAGGGGCTCGCCGTGCTCGGGCGTGAGCAATTCGATCTCGTGTTGTCCGACGTATTGATGCCCGGCATGGACGGCTACGATTTCACTCGGCAAATCCGTTCGTCGCCGGCCTGGGCAGAGCTGCCGATCGTGCTGCTCACGAGCCTGAGCGATCCATTGGCCATCGTTCGCGGACTTGCCGCGGGCGCGGATCATTACGTCACCAAGCCGTACACTCCCGAGTGGCTGCTCACTCGCTTGCGGCAGGTACTGGACCGGGCCAATGAGCCGCTTGCCATAAAGCCCAAGCCGATCACGGTCGACCTCCTCGGGACACTGTTCACCATTCGCGCCACGAAGGAGCAGATTCTCGAGTTGTTGGTATCGAGTTATTCCGATCTCGCCCGAACGAGCGACGCCGTCAGCGACGCCGAGCGTCGCGCGCGCTTTCTTGCCGAGGCGGGGGAGCTGTTGTCTTCGTCGCTCGATGCGCACCAGGTGCTTCGCGAGTTGGCGCAGCTCGCCGTGCCGCGCATTGCCGAAGTGTGCGCCGCCGACCTGCTCGA
>JBDTMO010000877.1:0-2315 GCA_039934235.1 bacterium
CGTCCGGCAGGTACTCCTGCGGGATGTATGCCTCCGGGACGGCATGCGCGTACTGGTACCCCGATCCGTAGCCCAGTTCCCCCATGAGCTTGGTCGGCGCATTTCGAATGTGCATCGGCACGCCCTCCGCTGGGTGCGCCTGTGCCGCTTCCATCGCTGCGGCCAGCGCCGCCTTGCTTGAATTCGACTTTGGCGCCGTCGCCAGGTAGATGACCATTTGCGACATCGGCAAGTAGCCCTCCGGCGCACCGAGCATGTGGTACGCGTCACGAGCCGCAACGGCCAACTTGAGCGCCTCGGGATCAGCAAGACCAATGTCTTCCGCGGCCATGGCGATCGCGCGCCGAAAGATGACCATCGGATCCTGGCCGCCTTCGATCATGCGCGCCATCCAATACAGCGCCGCCTGCGGATCGCTGCCACGCAATGACTTGTGGAATGCGCTGAGGATGTTGTAGGTCTCCTCGCCGCCCTTGTCGTAGCGCGAAAAACGAAGCTGCGCCGCGTCTCGAACAACCTGCAAGTCGATTCGTCCGCCGGTACCAACGTGCTGCGCGGCTGCCTCGAGGATGGTGAGCGCGCGGCGTGCATCACCGTCCGCTTCACGCGCGAGCAATGCTACCGCGTCGTCGTCCACCGTCAGCCCAAGTGCACCGAGCCCGCGCTCCGCATCCGTCAGCGCGCTGCGGATGACGCCGACAATTTCGTCGGTCGACAGCGACTTGAGCACGAACACACGGACGCGTGAGAGTAACGCGCCATTGATCTCGAAGCTCGGATTCTCCGTCGTGGCGCCAATGAGGGTGATCGTCCCTGCCTCGACATGCGGCAGGAATGCATCCTGCTGCGCCTTGTTGAACCGGTGAATCTCGTCTGCAAAGAGAATCGTTCCACGCCCGGTCTCGAGACGGTCCTCGGCCTCGCGCACGATTTCGCGAACGCGTGGCACGCCCTCGGTTACCGCGCTGAACGGAACGAATTCGCGATCGGTGTATCCGGCGATCAACCGCGCAAGCGTCGTCTTGCCCGTTCCCGGCGGACCCCAGAACACCATCGACGTGACAGTGCCCTTTTCGATGCTGTCGCGCAGTGGCTTGCCGGGCGCGAGCAAGTGGCGCTGCCCCGCATACTCGTCGAGCGTGCGCGGCCGCATTCGCGCTGCCAGCGGCTGCGGCGGTGCTGCGCCCGCGAACAACGACGGCCCACCCGGCCTCCCTCGACTCGGCCGCCTGTCAGCCATGCGCGAAATCGCTCCGGTTACCGTCCGAGCAGATCAAGAGCGAGTCGCCACACGTATTCACGCGGCTCAATATCTCCCCTCGTTAAACGTCTGTGCTAAGTGCATTTGATCTCGCTTCGCAGTGGCGGCGACGACCGTTGACTTGTGTACGGGACAATCCGCGTTCCATTCGTCCAAGCGGTTCCGACGCCCCAAGAACGCACTCACGCCCCCGCCACGACTCGCGCGACAAAATACGTCCCCGTACCTGCGACGAACGCAATCGGCAGCTGCCAGCCTCCGCGCGCGCGAAACTCGGGCACCAGATTCGACATGCCGACGTAGAGCGTCACGCCGGCGGCCAGCGCCAAACCATGATCGCGGAGGGCGCCAATTGAATCCGTGAGCGCGACACCGAGAATCGTCGCGACACCCAGCGCGCACGCAGCGAGAAAGGCGCGCCCCCTGCCCTGTCCTGCAGCGAGAAACAGCGACGAAATGGCCAGACCCTCGGGCACCTTGTGCAGGATCACAGCGGTGAAAACGAGCGCACCCACCGCGCCGCCGATTCCGAATCCGCTCGCCACCGCAACGCCATCCACGAACGTGTGGAGCAGCAATCCCACCAACGCGGCCACGCTCACCGCTTCGGAAACGTCGTGCGTCTCCTCACCAAAGTGAAAGTGCGTGCCGATCACATGTTGCGTGATGTGCACGGCAAGGTACCCGCACAGCGCAACAATGGCGGCCACATGCCCGCCCCGCGACAGCGCCTCTGGTAACAGGTCGATCAGTGCGACGGCAATCATGAAGCCGGCCGCAAAGGCAAGCATCATGTCGAGCGCGCGCCTGCTCCACTGCCGCCGGCCGACGACGAACGCCGCGCCGACGAGGTTTGCGGACGCGGCGCCGATGGCGTAAAGAAGGTTGTTGGTCGTCACGAGCGATGTATCCGACAGCCCGCCTTGCGGGTTCCAGTCACGCGCGCTGCAGCCCGAGCTTCTCCGCGGCGCTCGCGAGGGCGTTCACCAGATCTGGTGCGGACGGAAATGCCTGGCGCTTGATCTTCCAACTCTTTGTCCGCACGCGCGGCATC
>JBDTMO010000878.1:0-2300 GCA_039934235.1 bacterium
GGTGCTCGGGCTGTGTGGTGTGGCGGACGAACTCATCGTGGCGGACTTCGCGTTGGCAAGGAACGGTACGCGGCCCACGGCCGCATCGATCTTCGTGACGATCTCGTCCTGATGCTGGCTGGTATACGTGACGACATCAGACAATTCGCTGTAGCTATATGCCAGCACCACCAGCACGGGCGCGATGACGAGGAGAAGCGTCAGGATCGCGGACAGCGTCGGCTTGTCCGTGCGGGCCACGATCCACAAGTGCAATGGCCGAAGGTAGAAACCAATGATGAGGCCGAGGATCGCCGCAATGACGACGGTCTTCACCATCCAGAGGAAAAGCGCCAACACCACGGCGCCAAGCAGCGTGGTGATGAGGATGCGGCGCACTTCCGGCAGTGTGAGCTCGGAGATGCTCGCATTCGTCCGCCGTTCAACGCGTCGTCGCTCTCCTTCTTCCTCCTCTCCGGATCGCAGGGTGTCGCTCATCAGTGCAGCGCTTGCTCCATGTCGGCGATCAAGTCATTCGCATCCTCGATGCCAACGCTGAAGCGCAGGAACCCGTCGGGAATGCCAAGCTTTGCCCGTTCTTCCGCCGTGTGGTGCGTGTGTGACGAATAACGCGGCTCACTCACCAAGGAGTCTACACCTCCGAGGCTCGGCGCGTGCCGAATGAGTCGCAACTTTCTGATGAAGCGGTCCGTCACGCGCGCACCACCGACGAGTTCCAGGCCAAGCATCCCACCGAACCCATCCATCTGGAATTTTGCGACTTCGTGATCCGGGTGCGAAGGCAGTCCAGGATAGTGCACCGCCTTCACTTCTTTTCGGTCGGCACACCAGTGTGCAATGTGCAGCGCGTTTTCATTCTGGCGCTTGACCCGCACATCGAGGGTCTTGAGACCACGCTCCAACATCCAGCATGCGAATGGATCCGGCGCTTGCCCCCAGACGATCATCTTCTCGCGCACCTCCTCGACATACGATGCCGTGCCCAACACCGCTCCGCCGAGCACATCGTGGTGCCCGTTGAGAAACTTGGTGGTCGAATGGATGACGACGTCTGCGCCGTGCTCGAGCGGGCGAAAGTTGATCGGGCTCGCAAACGTCGAATCGACGACGAGCGCGAGACCGTTTTCCTGCGTGAGATAACTCACCGGCCGCAAATCGAGCACGCGACACGTGGGATTTACTGGCGATTCGAGGAACACGGCGCGCGTTTCCTTGCGAAGCCGCTTGCGCCACGCCCGTGTCTCGTGCGGATCAACGAGCGTGACATTGATGCCGAGCGTTGCGAACTCCTTGGTGAGCAGCTGTAAGGTGCCACCGTAGATGTTCCGGCTGGCGAGCAGATGATCGCCGGGGCGGAGCAGGGCGAGCAGCGCGCACGCCGTCGCACCCATACCGCTCGAGAGCACAATGCACGCCTCCGCCTTGTCGAGCGCGGCGAGGCGCGCCTGCACGAGCTCCGCGTTCGGGGCGTTCCCGTACCGTGGGTAGCGCAGTCCTTCGCTCTCCCCCACTTCCGACACGAAGTTCACACTCTGGTAAAGCGGTGTGACGACGGGTGTGTCGACATCGTGCGCCGCCTCGCCGGCGTGCACGGTCAACGTTGGGAGCGAGTGCGGGCGCGGGCGTCGCGGAGAGGTCACTGGACTGTGGGTTGGGCGCCGCGTCAGGCGAACAGCCCGCGGCGCGTGTGCGAGTCGAGGTCGGGTTTGGTGACGCGAACCACCTCGGAGACAGAGGCGCCGGCAACGTCGCGAAGGCCGCAGTCACCGCGACGAATTGAATCATCCACGACGACGGTCGCCAGTTCCTGTCGCCGCGGACCCTGCACCCACGCCAGCTCCCCATCGACGAGGAGCCGCGCGCGCGCCTCATCGGAATTCAACCGAACCTGCGGCCCGCGGTCGGCGTCCGATACGCGCGTGCCGACAAATGACGCCACGCGCAGGATGCGATTCCGCGCGTCCTCAGGCATGTGCTTCGCCCAGCCCGCCAACAGCGATGTAGCCGTCGTCGAGGCGCATCAGGAGCCGCCGCCGGTGCAACGCATCGAGCATGCGCGCGCAGTCATCCGGAAGCGAGCCGAACGCAATCGCGAGATCCACCGCGCGTGCGCGCCCGAGCTCGTACACCTTTTCCCACGCTGCGCGCTCGCCGTCGTTCACCATGCCGACGATACGCGCACCGTCGTGCGTCTCGAGCACCAGCGCGAGCCCGTGGCGCTCGAGCACCGTTTCGATGGCGTCCCAATGGTCATCATTCACACCACGGAACAGGAAATACGCCTCGCGATCCTCGCGCTC
>JBDTMO010000879.1:0-2298 GCA_039934235.1 bacterium
ACGAACGCGACAGCGCGAGGATAGTAGATCCCGACAGTCGCTCCGCGCCTGCGCGATGACATAGGTTCTGGTCGCTACTCCTCTGCATTCAACGCGCTCATCAACCCTTCGCCGCGTGTTGCGTCTGCCACCGCTGCGCGGAGCGACGCGAGATTCTGGCGAGGCACACGCAGCCGGTACGTCACACCCACGCCGTACTCCTGCGCCACCACCTCGGCCTCGTGCGCAGGCAACAGCTGCTGCACCGTGTCGATGCTCGCGTATGCAATCGAGAGCATCACCTCGACGTAGTCCACCCGCTCCGCGCGTGGAAGCGACTCGAGTGCGAGCTGCACCGCACCACCGTACGCCTTTACGAGGCCGCCCGTGCCGAGCTTCGTTCCGCCATAGTATCGCGTTACGACGGCGACCACTTCACCGACGCCGCTGTGCGTGAGGACGGTCAGCATCGGACGCCCTGCTGTGCCGTGCGGCTCGCCGTCGTCGCTCATGCCGATGCGGCTCGTGCTGCCCGGCGGCCCCGCGATGTATGCCCAGCAGTTGTGCGTGGCGTCGGCAAACTCCGCGTTCAGCTCGCGAATGAACGCCTGCGCATCTTCTGGCGTTGCTGCGCGCTGCACCGTGCAGATGAATCGGCTTCGCTCAATTGACTGCTCCGCTCGATGCCGGGAGGCCGGAACCGGATAACGCGCAGCGTCGGCCACTCAACGCTCGGTCGTGCCGCGAATCACGTGCGCGACGAGCGGACGGTATTCACGTACAGCGCCTCGACTTTCGTGCGCGCCCACGGCGTCTTTCGCAGGAACGTGAGCGACGACTTAACGCTCGGATCGTTGGTGAAGCAGCGCAGATCGATTCGTCGACCAAGTCCGTCCCACCCGTACGCTGCCACGAGATGCTCGAGAATCGCCTGCAGCGTGACGCCGTGCAGCGGGTCGGTCTCCTTGCCGGTCATACGACAGGCACCAGGAACTCGTAAAGTGGCTCGGCGCGTCGGAGGAACGGCGTGAACATCAACCGCATCCTTCGACGTACTCCACCGCCGGCCGCGTACCAGCGCGATAGCCGGTCACGTGACTTCCGTCCGTCTCGAAGACGATACGATACGCGCTGTCCGACGGCGCCTGCGGAGTGACGGTGAGGTAGTGGCCCTTCGTGTACTTTTGCGGAGTGACCGTTACGCGATGCGCGTACAGGCTGTCGATGCGCTGCTCGGTGTCGCCGATTCGCGCACCCTCGTCCGTCGCGAGCGTGCCGCTCCTGATCTCGACGCGCGCGATCCGGCCGGCCTCAACCATGATGCGTATTCCCTCCGGCCCGCCGCGCCACTGCACATAGCCGCATGCGCTCGAATCGGCGCCCTTCGGTACGACGAGCGCACCATTCAAGGCTTTGGTCGCCTCCGCGATGGTCATGCCGGCCTCGAGTGGTGCGAGACCGCGTTGACTGACCGTCGGAGAAGCAGGCGGTTCAGGTTGTTTGGGGGGGAGCGCAGAGTCGTGAGCCGGCGCGACGGCCGCTACAGTATCCGCAGCGGGGGTGTCGCCACGCGCGCACGCGAGTGCGGCGAGGAAGAAGCAGGAGACGAGAAGTCGATGAGAAAGCATTGGCGATGTAGGGAGGGCAAGTGTGCGAAACTTACAGATCTCGTGGCGTCCGCCTAAAACAATGAACCGCAGAGGGCGCGGAGGAGCAGAGGTACGCGGAGAACTATGCTGTCATCCTGAGCGAGCGGAGCGAGTCGAAGGATCTGCACCCCCTGTCATCCTGAGCGAGCGGAGCGAGTCGAAGGATCTGCACCCCTGTCATCCTGAGCGAGCGGAGCGAGTCGAAGGATCTGCACTTTGTCCTCTGCGGTGACTCCAGTGCAGGTTGCATGCGCACGAATCTTCACCGACTGGATCGAGCCCTGCGCCCTCTAGCCCGCCGGCTTCTCCACCGACGTCCCCGCCTCGCAGTGCGGACACTCCTCGGGCCTCCACAGCGTGTAGTCATCACGGGCCACCGCCTGGACAGCCACGCCCTGCTCCGCAAAGAACTGCTCACCCACATCCCCAAGTTGCAATAACGCTCCCGCCACCACCGGCTCGGCGCCGTGAGAGCGCAGTTCCGAATACGTTCCACGTAATGCCGAGCCCGCGCTCATCACGTCGTCGACGATTGCAATTCGTCTCCCGAGTACGCGGGGCTGAAACGCGGCGGGCAAGAGATACCGAGCCTGATACAGGCCCCCACCCTCGGCCGGCATCACACGCTCCGTAAAACAGAACTCGGCCGACAACTTCTGCGCGACGAGTT
>JBDTMO010000880.1:0-2297 GCA_039934235.1 bacterium
GGATGACAACCGTGTGATGTGAGGTTTGTTGTCATCCTGAGCGAGCGGAGCGAGTTGTTGTCATCCTGAGCGAGCGGAGCGAGTCGAAGGATCTGCACCACGATTCGCCGACTCGGCCTCCCGCAACACCGCCCGCACCAGCGACCGCTTCGAGTACTCGCCAAAGCTCACGCGACCAACAAACGCCTCTCGCCCGAGCACGCGACGCTGGATCTCACGCTCGCTGCACCCTCGTGTAGCGAGCGTCTGCATTTCTCCAATCGTCTCCTCCATCCAATCGATCTTCGCGTGCAAGCGATTCGTAGCGTGCTCCACCACGCCACGATGCGGGTCGAGCAAAATCCGCGGCTCCAACGCCGCAACTTTACGCAGACTTTCCAGGAGCGTTCGCGGCGACTCATGCACATGCGCCACGCGCACTTTCACGCCAAGGAAGAGATCGCCGCTGGCAAGAACGCGGTGCTCAGCATCCCACACCACCACATGATCCGCCGTATGGCCAGGCGTCTCGATGATCTCGAGCGGCGCTGGATCGAAGCGCTCGAAGGGCTGCGACACCCGCGCCGTTCGTCCCCATACGAAGCGGCGGTAAGGACGGATGGCAGGCCGAGCGCGGAGCATGGCGACACAGCGCGAGTGCATCCGCATCGGAAGCCCAAGCGCCGCCAATCCGGGCACGTTGCCCGCGTGATCCTCATGCCAGTGCGTTACGATCACGCCGCGCGGATTCAACGAGCGAACCGCGTCGAGCAATTCGCGGCGTACGCCCGGGAAACCCGTGTCAACCAGCACCCCGTTCATCAGGTACGCGCTGACCTTGTAACCCGCCGACCGACCACGCCAATTGCTGAGTTCGAGACGCACAATGCCGGGCTCGATTCGGCGCACGACGATCGTCACGAGAACAACCCGACATTTGCCTGCACGCCGAGCAGACGATAGAATGAAAGCATGCGGCGCCCGGCCAACGGTTGGGCGTCAACTTTTTTTTGTGTCCTTTGGGTCCAGCAGCTCATGATCGAAGCGCTCAAGGCAAAGCTCGGGGAAGAAGTCGAAAAGCTGCAGTTCGAGCTGAACGTCACCCTGCCAGGTGAAATTCGCCGTGCCGTGGAGATGGGCGACCTGCGCGAGAACAGCGAGTACAAGGCCGCGCTCGAGCGCCAGCAGTTCGTGCGCGCCCGCCTGAGCCAACTCCGCGAGCGGCTGAGCAAGCTGTCGTCAATCGACATCACGCAGATCGCGCACGACGCCGTCGGGCTTGGATCACACGTCGTCGTAGCAGACGAAAAGACCGGCCTCGTCGAAACTTATGCGCTCGTTTTTGGCGACGCGCTCGAGTTCGAGGAGGGTCAGGTCACCATGTCATCGCCCATCGGACGCGCCCTGCTTGGAAAGAAGGTAGGCGAGGTCGCCCTGCTCAAGCTTCCGACAGCGCTCCGCAAGCTCAAGATTACCGAGCTCAAGACGATCCACGAGTTGAAGGAAGACGAGCTCTAACGCTAGGCGACAGGGGCGATGGTGAACAATCGCGCGATGTCGCCGTCGTAACTCTCGATCGCCGCGCCAACGGCAGCGTGATTCCAGCCTAACCACGTGCCGACAATCGGAACCATGCGCCGAGCAGCGTCTCGGCCATGATCTTCCATTTCGAAGGCCAGCGGCGTGCGTCGGATCAGCAAGTCGCTCAGCGTCCGCGCGAGCTCATGTTCTACGGCGTATCGCAACTCGGCAATGAGATACGGCAGGCCCGGAGCGATTCGCTCACGCAATTCGGGCGACTCTTCCCCCAGTGACCACACGTTTCGCCACGCAGATCCATATGCGTGTACGAGCCGCTCACCCACGGCACTGTCGCCAACCATCCGCGTCGCTTCGGTAATCGCACTGGCGACGTCAGCGATATCGCCACCCGACAGTGGTTCAGCCGCCGTGCGACTCGGTGTTTTCGCAATGCCCAATACGCGCTGCACCACGTCCACCACCTGCGCCGACATTGCACGATAGGTCGTCAGCTTCCCGCCGGTGACGCTCACCAGGCCGGGCGACGTTTCGGTAATCGCATGCTCGCGAGACATACTGCCCGGGTCCGAGGCACTGCCGGCTGTCGCAGCGAGCGGGCGCAATCCGGCCCACGCGCTCACGACGTCCGCCTCCGTGAGATGCGCGTCGGTGAAGTAGTGGTTGGCGGCAGCGAGCAGGTAATCCACGTCGCCCGTCGTCGCGCGCACCTCCTCGGGCGCCACGTCGTCGAAGGTGTCCGTCGTGCCGATGATCGTGAACGCTCCAGCCGGCAGCAC
>JBDTMO010000881.1:0-2296 GCA_039934235.1 bacterium
CGAGCGGAGCCGCGCTACCATGGCAAGTCCCCCGTCACGAACAACGCGCCGCGATCAGCCGCGATCCGCATCGCGCGGGACCGTCGTGTCCAACCCTTTGAGAAACCCGCGCAATGCCTTGGCTGGGCGAACGGGTATGAGCTCGACCCGCCCGTCATAGACGAGGGCCTGGACCCGCTGACCCGGACCCAAATTGAGCCGCTCGCGGAAGCAGCGGGGGATGACGACCTGGAATTTGGGGGAAATAGTAACTACGTCCATGCAGGCCTCGATCGATGCGTGTTCCGTCATACGAAGCCGTATCGATACACCTCGTCGCGCCAGAACCGAGCCCGACAAACTCCCAAACCAACATGCGGACGAACACCTTAACGCCACGTCAGCCCGACATTCGGTCTCGAGAGTCCACGCGTAAAGCATCTTCCACTTCGCGCCCGCTCGCCAGCAATCGGTCTGCTTCCTTGCCGAACTCGCGCGCCGCTGCGAGATCGCGAGTAATGCTCTCCACCGAGCCGCCACCGGCGCGCACGCGCAGCAAGTCGAGCCGCACATTCTCCAGCGCCGTCACCAGTTCGGCGAGTCGTCCCCCCGCGCGCTCGCGCCGGTCAGTCAGATCGGCGATCAACGTCTCCTGTCGCGTACTGCTGCCACTCAACTGCGCCCCGCGACCGTGCTGCGCCTCCGCGATGGCCGCGTCGAGCTCATCGATGCGCGCACGCGCAACGCGCGCATGACCCTCGAGCTCGTGCAATATCGCGGGAACGTCGCCAAGTGATTCACGGATGGCGCGGGGCAGTGTGCCGAACATTGCCTCGGCGCTCATCGCGATGGCCATCTCGGTGGGACGATCGGCCGGTACGGCGCGTTCACCCAACTTGTAGCTCGCGATGCTCACGAGTCGCTCGCCAAGCTTCCCGTTCCAGAACTTCGACCAGAAGGAACCAGTTGCCGCACGCAGCCGGCGCCACTTGCTGCTGAATGCGGTCGCCATCACGCCCGCGTACAGTCCGATCGCTGCAACCGGCGCCACCGTGCCGGCGATGGAGCCACCCGTCGCAATCATCCCGGCCACCGCAGTGGCGCCGATGACGAGTCCGGAAATTCCAACGACGCGAAATACTTTCTCACGCGTGTTCGGCTGTACGCCGAACTCATAGATGAACTCCTCGCGTCGTCGTTCGAACGAGAGGCGAAGTCCCGCGGCGATGTCGTCGCGACCGTAGCCCAGTCGCAGCAGGCGCCTGAGTCGAAAGGTGAGAATGCCTAATGGCAGGCCGACGGCAACGAGTAGCCCGGCAACGCCAGCGAACGGCACGGCCCACGCCGCGGTGCGCATGAGTGCGGTCGTCACGCCGAGGGTGAGTACGGAAGGCACGAACAGACCCGCCAGGAGCAACGCCATCCGTCGCCGGTCGAGAAACACGCGCACCGGCACAGGGACCACGCTGCTGCGCTCGGCGCGTTGCTCCAGCGCGTCGACAAGCGCCTCGCCGTTCGCGAAGCGTGATTCCGGCGCCTTCTCCAGACACGTATCGATGGCGTCGGTCAACTCGCGCGGTGCGCCTCGCGCGGCGGTCGCGGCGGGAACGGGTGCGCGCGTCAGCTGCATCGCGAGCACGGCCTGCGAGGTTGGCGCGGTAAAGGGCAATGTCCCGGTGAGGGCATAGTACGCCACGATGCCAAGCGCATACAGGTCGCTGCGTCCATCCAGCGTCTCCGCAGCGGCTTGCTCGGGACTCATGAATTCCGGTGTGCCGAGTACCATGCCGGCTGCCGTGTCGCCGCCGGATTCGGTGAGGCGTGCGATGCCGAAGTCCGCCACCATCGCGCGTCCTGTGCCTTGCTCGAGCAGGATGTTCGCCGGCTTGATGTCGCGATGAACGATGCCCTGCGCGTGCGCATACGCGAGCGCCCATGCGACCTCGCGCATGATGCGTGTGACGTCGCGTGCCGGCAGAGGCCCGTGCGTCGCGACGCGCTGTGCGAGCGTGCCGCCGTTGACGTACGCCATGACGATGAAGGCGAAGCCATCTGCGTCGTCGACCGCGTGGATGGGCACGATATACGGATGCGACAGTCCGGCCGCGGTGCGCGCCTCGCGCATGAAGCGATCGCGCAGGTCGGCGCGGTCGGTGAACTCCGGCGGAAGAACTTTTATGGCGACAAGGCGATCGAGTCGCACCTCACGCGCGAGGTAAACGACGCCCATGCCCCCGCGGCCGAGCTCGCGTTCGAGTGAGTAGCGTCCAATGACGGCTCGCTGAAAGGAGACGAACAGGTCATCGGGAGCGGGAGC
>JBDTMO010000882.1:0-2285 GCA_039934235.1 bacterium
AGGATGACAATGACTGTGCAGATCCTTCGACTCGCTACGCTCGCTCAGGATGACAATGACTGTGCAGATCCTTCGACTCGCTACGCTCGCTCAGGATGACAGCCTCTGTGCCCTCCGCTCCTCTTCTCCTCTGCGCCATTTGCTCCTCCGCGTCCCTCTGCGGTGAGCGGCCCGACAGCCCGACTGCGCTGCGATTCGCGAGCTCGCACGCCGACCTCACTCTCGGCGCTCACCCCCGAAACCACGACACAATCGTATACCGCTCACCATGCGTCACTGCGGTGACCTCGTGCGTCGTCTCTGATCGGAACGCGATGAGTGTCCCCGGATCTGGATTCACGCTCGCTGTCGGCGTTGGCTCCGTATACGATCCGTGAAAGACCAGCGATCCGCCGCCATACGTCTCCGGCGTAGGCTCCGGAGACGCCGTGCTGAGGAATATCACGACTGAGACTCGCCTGAACCGCGAATGGTCGTGCACCAGCGGCGTATTGCCATCCTGATGCGGAACGAAGAAGTCACCGGTTTCGTAGCGAAGAAATTGCGCTGACTCACAGCTGCTCAAGGCCACGTCAAAGTGCGCCTCGATTTCTGCTTTCCGGCTCATCAGCCGAAGTTGGATGCGCTCGCTGAGCTCAGCTGGACAGGCGAGCCGAGTCGTCCGTCGCACACTCGGTGCGACGGATCCGTGCGCATCCGGACTCAGCACCGTGGCTGCACCACCCGCGAGTGACGACAACGCTTCCCGAATCGCAGCGCACTCGTCAGTGGCGAGGAAGCCCGGCAATTCCAATAGATCAATCATTGCGTGAGTCAGTTTGGACGGTCCTTCAAGGTGCCTCCGTGGCGGCGCCAAAGGAATGCTCGTAGAATGACAGCATGGCCCGGCGTAATCGGGTGCGCTGACATCCGGGCTTCCACGCCAACCGCTTACGGGAACATGAGCAAATACACATTGCGCGTGAACGGCCAGCCGCGCTCCGTGGACGTTGCGTCCGATACACCCATGCTGTGGGTCCTCCGCGACGCACTCGGCTTGGTCGGTACAAAGTATGGCTGCGGCATCGGCGAGTGCGGAGCCTGTACCATCCACATAGACGGCAAGGCGACGCGCGCCTGTCAGACGCCGGTGTCGAGCATCGGTTCGTCCGCTATCACGACGATCGAAGGCCTCGATGCCGGCGCGAAGCATCCGCTCCAACAAGCGTGGCGTGAGCTCGATGTTCCGCAGTGCGGGTATTGCCAGGCGGGTCAGATCATGACGGCCGCCGCGCTGCTCAAACGAACACCGCACCCGACCGACACGGACATCGACAACGAGATGGCAGAGAACCTGTGCCGGTGCGCGTCGTACGTCCGCATCCGTGCCGGCATCAAGCGCGCGGCAGAAATGGGCGGCGTATCCACTCCGGTACAGGGAGGCAGGCAATGACTCGCCCACCCGCTACACCGCCGCGTGCTCTCGACCGCCGCGAATTCATCAAGGCCGGTGCACTGCTCGGCGGCGGACTACTCGTCGGCACGTACCTGCGCTTCGGACCGGACTCCGCGTTTGCCGCAGAGGCACCGTCCGCCGCAGCGGACTTTGCGCCGAACGCATTCATCAGCATTGCGCCGAGTGGGGCGGTCACGATCATCGCGCCCAATTCGGAGATGGGGCAGGGAATCAAGACATCGCTCCCGATGATTGTCGCCGAGGAGTTGGATGTGGCGTGGAACCAGGTCACGATTGTACAGGGCGACTTGAATCCCGCGTTCGGGCGCCAGATGTCGGTTGGCAGTGGTTCGACCGTCGGAAACTTCGGTGCGTTGCGCCGCGCGGGCGCTACTGCGCGCGCGATGCTGATTGCGGCCGCGGCGCAGACGTGGGGCGTGCCCGCAAGCGAGTGCACGACGGACAAGAGTTTCGTGGTGCACGCCGCGTCGAAGCGTCGCGCGAGCTACGGCGAGTTAGCGACGAAAGCCGCGACGATGCCGGCACCGACCGACGCGCCGCTCAAGGATCCGAAGGACTTTACGCTGCTCGGCACGCGCGTCCCCGGCGTGGACAACGAGAAGATCGTGAGCGGTGCGCCGCTCTTCGGCATCGATGTCAGGTTGCCCGGGATGGTCTATGCGACGTACACGAAGTGCCCCGTCTTTGGCGGCGCTGTCGCGAGCGCCAATATCGACGAGGTGAAGGCGCGGCCCGGCGTACGTGACGCGTTCGTCCTCGACAACATCGTGGGACTTCCGTCCGGCGTCGCGATCGTTGCCGACTCGACATGGAACGCATTCAGTGCCAC
>JBDTMO010000883.1:0-2284 GCA_039934235.1 bacterium
CATTGGAGCGACATGCCGACCGACGCGCACGAGCTCATCGCGCTCGTTGCGCCGCGTCCGCTGTTCAACACGGGCGGCACCAAGGATCAGTGGGCCGATCCGCACGGTGAGTTCCTCGCGTCCCTCGGCGCAGACCCCGTGTACCGCCTGCTCGGCGCCAAGGGGCTCGGCACGACAGAAATGCCAGCGCCCGACGTGGCGCTCGTTGAAGGGGACAACGGATTCAGGATGCACGAGGGCGGCCACACCGATCAGCTGGATTGGCCCGTGTTCCTTCAATTTGCCAAGCGCTACTTCGACGCGCCGCGCCTGGCGTATCTCGACGAATCGCGTTCCTTCGAGGAGCGCGCGACTGATCTGGTCGGGCGCATGACACTGCCGGAAAAAGTCTCGCAGATGAAGGACGTCGCGCCCGCGATCGATCGGTTGGGTATCCCCGTGTACAACTGGTGGAATGAAGGCCTGCATGGCGTCGCGCGCGCGCAGCTCGCCACCGTGTTCCCGCAGGCGATTGGTTTTGCTGCCACATGGGACGACAGCCTCGTTTACAAGATGGCCACGGTCGTCTCGGATGAGTTTCGCGCGAAGTATCAGGACTATCTAAGACAGGGCAGTCACCAGCGGTATCAGGGACTGACGGTCTGGTCGCCGAACATCAACCTCTTTCGCGACCCGCGGTGGGGCCGCGGGCAGGAAACCTACGGCGAGGATCCCTTTCTCACTGGCCGCATCGCGGTGCCCTTCATCCGCGGATTGCAGGGCGACGATCCGAAATACTTCAAGACGATCGCGACAGTGAAACACTTCGCGGTGCACAGCGGTCCAGAACCGGATCGTCACGGCTTCGACGCCGTCGTCAGTGAGCGCGATTTGCGCGAGAGCTACCTACCGCAGTTCGAGATGGGCATTCGTGAGGGCGGCGCGTATTCGCTCATGTGCGCGTACAACCGCATCGGCGGAAAGGCCGCATGCGCGCACGACGTACTCGAAAAGGACATCCTGCGCGGCGAATGGAAGTTCCCGGGCTACATCGTCTCCGACTGCGGGGCGATCGACGACATTTATCTGAGGCACAAGGTTGCCACCACCGCAGCGGCCGCCGCGGCAATCGCCGTAAAGACGGGCACCGACCTCGACTGCGGGCGAGTGTACCCGAATCTCGTCGACGCCGTGTCGCAAGGGCTCATCACCGAATCAGAGATCGATGTCTCGGTCAGGCGCTTGTTCCTCGCGCGTATGAGGCTCGGCATGTTCGACGCGCCCGAGCATGTAAAGTGGACGCGGGTTCCGCTCGCGGTGCTGGATCAGCCTTCGCATCGCGCTCTTGCGCGCCAGGTCGCGCGCGAGTCCATGGTGCTACTCAAGAATGCCGGCGGCACACTGCCGCTCAAGAAGACACTCGGCACGATTGCGGTGATCGGACCGAATGCAGATCAGGCCCGCATGCTCCTCGGCAACTACAACGGCGAGCCCACGGATCCTGTCACACCGCTGCGCGGCATTCGCGAAGCGGTGTCGCCGCAAACCAAGGTGCTTTACGCTCGCGGGTCCGATCTCGCCGACAATTTTCCGGTGCTCGATGACGCTTCGCCATCCGTGCTCGCTACGCCGGACGGCAAGCCAGGCCTGCACGTCGAGTTCTTCAACGGACAGACAATGTCTGGCGCACCGGTCTTTAGCCGAGATGACTCGACGCTCGACGTGGCGTGGGAAGATGGCGCTCCGCGTGGGGACATGACCGCCGATGATTTCAGCGTGCGCTGGACCGGAGCCTTTCATCCGCCAAAAACGGGAACGTATCGGCTTGGGTTAACGGGGACGATGAAGTTCCAGCTGTACCTCAACGACAGCCTGGTATTCCGGTCGCGGTATCCGCAGCGCGACGGCGAGTATCCCGATCCGCGGCTCGACCAGAGCGCGCCGTTGCAGCTCGACGCGGGCAAGAGTTACGCGCTTCGTGTAGAAGCACAGGAGACGTACGGTGACGCGCAACTTCAACTTAGCGTGTCCACGCCCCACGAAACTCTCGAGGCCGAAGCGGTGCGTGTGGCCCGGCAGGCCGACGTAGTCGTCATGGTGCTCGGTCTTACCGCGCGACTCGAGGGAGAGGAGATGCCGGTCTCCATCGATGGCTTCAAGGGCGGTGATCGCACGAAGATCGACCTCCCTGCCCCGCAGGAACAACTGCTCGAGACAATCGCAGCACTCGGCAAACCGACGGTGCTTGTTCTGCTCAACGGCAGCGCCGTTGCAGTGAACTGGGCGCAGGATCATGTGCCTGCGA
>JBDTMO010000884.1:0-2280 GCA_039934235.1 bacterium
CACTTGGTGCTGTCCTCCACGACCAGCGCGCTACTTGGCATGCCGAAGTCGTCACCTGACGACCGCGGCGCGGTTGGATCGGCCATCCACTGCTTTCCATTTACGACGAACGCATAACGATGCACGCCTGCGGGCACTGCGGCTGTGACGCTCCACACACCGTGGTTGTTCGTCGCAACCAGGCCTGAATCGCCCAGTCCCCAATTGTTGAAGTCTCCGACGACCGTGACACTGCGCGCCGTTGGTGACACGTAAACGAACTTTACCGGCTCGGGACCCGAAGCGCCGACGACACGATCGGTGCTCGGCCGCGCACGAAGAACACCCAACGTTGCCACCGCGACGATACCTGCTGCCAGCGCCGCGGCCCATGCAGGGCGATGCGCAATTGTGGCGCCGATGGTCGTCCACCCGCGTCCGCGCCGAGGACGGCGCTCCGCGTAGAGCTTGCGAACCCGAACCATGACGCGACGCTCGAACGACTCGTCAAGCTTGACGGGTCGCTGCAGATCCTGAACGATCATCTCGAGCGTAGTACGTCCCCACTCAGGCACTGTGAACCTCTTTCAGTAGAACGCGCAGCCGATCGCAAGCGCGCATGACACGCATTTTCAACGCCGAGACACCCACTCCGGTAATCTCCGACATTTCGTCGTACCCCAACTCTTCGACATACTTGAGGAGGAACGCTTCCCGTTGGTCCTGACTCAGTTCGCCGACGGCTCGCTCGATCTCCTCCCGCCACATCGTCTGCTCGGCCGGATGCTCCTCCGAGGCATTGAGTAGCGCTCCCTCGTCGTGCACAAACGTCTGGCTGCGGCGCACGCGCCGAGCACCACTCGTCCGGCATCGGTTGACGAGAATGCGAAATAGCCAAGCACCAAACCGCTCCGGCTCCTCGCACCGGGATAGCGACCGATAAGCACGCGTGAAGGCGTCCTGAAGCGCCTCCTCCGCATCCTCTCGATTGCCCAGCATGTGCACCGCGTAACGTGCGTACCGGTCTCGGTACCGAGAGACTAGCGCACCGTACGCGTTCACCTCGCCATGCAATACCCGCGTGACGAGCTCCGCATCCGAGCTCTCCATGCTTTCAAGACCCAAGTTCAACCCCTGCAGTCACATTTTGTGCGTGCCCGACCGTGCGTGTACAAGACACGCAACCCCACGTCCACCCAGCATCATCTGCCGCAATCTACGACAAGGGAGACCCATGCGCCGGATAGAAACGCTTTCGCCCCCTTGCATGATCCAACAAAAGCTCCGAAGGCGCAAACCGACCCGGGAAACGCCCGTTTAACTGCTCCAGCTCATCCACGACAGCGACTGCGCCAACCGTGTCGATGTAACGGAACGGGCCGCCGAGGAACGGTGGAAAACCAATGCCGAATACAGCGCCCACGTCGCCATCACGCGCCGAGCGAAGCACGCCCTCCTCGAGACACCGGGCCGCCTCGTTCACCATCGCCAGGACACACCGCTGGCGCATCTCCACCATGTCGATCTCCACACGCTGCGCCCCGTGGGGAAGCAGTTCATACACCGAGGCATCCACCGCGTTCTTCTTGCCGTCTGCATCGTACAAGTAGAACCCCTCCCTTCCCTTCCGGCCCGTGCGTCCAGACTCCACAACGCGCCGCAGCGAGTCACTCGGCGCCATCCGCGCGCCGAACGCCTCGGAGAGGACCAGACCCACTTTCCCGCCCACGTCGATGCCCACCTCATCGAGCAACGTGATTGGGCCAACCGGAAATCCAAAGTCGAGCAGCGCCTTGTCGATTGCTTCGATGGCCGCGCCTTCGTCGAGAAGACGGCCCGCTTCGTTCATGTATGCGGAGAGCGTACGCGTGGTGTAAAAACCCGGCGCGTCGTTCACGACGATGACGGTCTTGCCCAGTCGCTTGCCGTATGCGACCGCCGTGACAGTCGCGTCCTTGTCTGTCGCGGGCGTCACGATGACCTCGAGCAGCGGCATCTTGTGGACTGGGGAGAAGAAGTGCATCCCCAGCACACGGTTGGGTCGCGCGGCCGCCTCAGCAATTTTTGCGATGGGAATGGTGCTGGTGTTCGACGCATAGATCGCGTCCGCATGCAGTACGGGCTCCACCTCCTTCAGCACGCGATGCTTGAGCGGGAGATCCTCGAACACCGCTTCAATCACGAGATTCGCGCGGCCAAAGCCTGCATACGTCGTCGACCCGCCCACGAGAGTGAGTTGGTCATCGTACTGGAGTCGCGTGATCTGCTTCTTCTTGAGTCGCTCTTTCAGCACCTCGCTCA
>JBDTMO010000885.1:0-2276 GCA_039934235.1 bacterium
TCGAGACCCCCGGACACGTGGCAACGGTCGACGTTGACCTGTCTGCCGGAACCGCAACGATTCAACAGCAATCGACCGGCGTGTGGAACGCCTTGATCTATTTGCACAAGATGCCCGGACCGCACAACGCATCTGTTCGAGGCAACTGGCTGGTCACGCGACTCTGGGGATGGACCGCCGACGTCGCCGTTTACCTGGTCCTCTTTCTCACGGCGAGCGGCGTCTATCTCTGGACCGTGCTCCGCGCTGACAGGCGCACCGGGCTGGCGTTCCTCGGAGCTGGTCTGCTCAGCTTCGTTGCGATCATCGTCGCAATCGTCGCATGAACAACCAACCGACTGCGCGGAGCGCGGAAGATCGCCTTCGGTCGGCTCGCACGCGAATCTTGTTGCGGAAGCTGCACAACTATCTCGGGCTGTACCTGCTGACCTTCGTGTGGCTGTTTGCGGCGTCGGGATTGATTCTCAACCATCCGGCGTGGTCTGCTGCGCAGTTCTGGAAAGCGCGTGAGGAAACAACAGCGCAACGCGCCATCATTGTTCCCCGAGCAACCGGTGATGTCGAGCTGGCCGCTGGCCTCATGACGCAACTCGGCATAGTCGGAGAGATTGGTGAGACGAAGCGCTCGTCGAAGGGCGATGCGTTCGAGTTTCAAGTCGTGCGTCCGGGCCGCGTGTTTCGTGTCGAGGCTCGGATCGACAGCGCTCTCGCCCGCGTCACGCAAATTCGGCTGAATGCCTGGGGCGTGCTCGATGCCCTGCACAAGTTCACTGGCGTTTCGCTGGATGCGCCCGCGCGAACGCGGGACTGGGCGCTCACCACCGTGTGGAGCTTGGCTATGGACGCGCTGGCCCTCGGCCTCATGATCCTGGTCGCGAGCGGGCTTTTTCTGTGGTATCGGTTTCCGGCCAAGCGCGTGCCGGGGCTGGTCGCCCTGGGTGCCGGCATGGCGTGCTGCGGCTTCTTCCTGTTCGGACTCGGAACCCTGTTCGGCTGATAGCGCGTCAGCCGAGCGCCTTGGAAACAAGCGCGCCGCGCGACTCATGGAGCCGCGCGGCGATGATCAGGCGCTCGTCCGCGCCTTGCTACATGTCGAATTCACGCGCGAACGCCACGGCAAACGCAAATGTCTTGGCTTTCGTGCGGCTCTCCATCGCGTCTGCCACGCGCTCCAGGCGCCTCGGAATGCCGAGGATCTTTTCCTGTGCGCGCTTGCCGATTTCATCGAGCCCGTCGAGCGTTTCGATCGCCCAGAACTTGATCTGCTCCTCGACGATGGCAAGATAATCCCTCGGCCCATAAATACCGGCGCGAACGATGACGTCTGCCATTTCGCGAAAATTCGGCATGTTCACTCCCGGCATGTCGATCGACGGCATGACTTCCGCCGCGGACGCGAGGCCGCGATTCGGGTCGCGCGCCAGGACTTCCTTGAAGATCGTGCGATAGAACGTGTAGTGGCGCGCCTCTTCCTTCGCGACGTTCGACAACACGATACCGATGGTCGGCTCATGCCTGCTGGCGTTCTTGCCGGTGTTGGAGTGACTCACTTGCGTCGCGCGTTCCTGCAGCGTCGTGTAAACAAAGACGCGGTACGGATCCTTGTCCCACGCCGGCTCGAATCCCGCTCGCAAGTATTCGAACTGCATCCGCTCGAGCACGGGATTGTCGAGAATGCTCGTGTCCCGCATGTAATCGTGAAGCACGGCGCCATGCCGGTCTTCCTCGGCCGTCCACAGGTTCGTCCACCTGGACCAGAATGTGTCAGGGCCGAGATACTGGGACAGCAGCCGGTGGAAATGCGGCAGGCCTTCCTCGGTAAGAAGGTTCATTGCGAGGGCCACGCGCGCGGGAAGGCTGATGCCATCGGCGCGGCTCCGCAACGTCTTGATGTGCGCGTCGGGATCGGTGTCGGGCGCGGGGGAGAGCAACTCGCTCGGAAACCAGAGCACCCGCTTCGCCTCGTGCACCACCATCAGATCGCGTACAACCGGCTCCAGGTCGGCCAGCACTTCGACCCTGGCGAGCGTCTCGGATTCTTGAGGTGTCATCGCAGGGAATCTGACGGGTTTCGCGCGCAGGGTCCAGCGCCGGCCTTGATCCGACGCGCCACGCACACGCAGACTGCATGTACTCGCATATAAGCATCTCTGGTGCCAGACTGGTTGACTTCGCCACGCCATGGGATCGGCGCACATGTGCGATAAACCGGTCTCCCCACTCCGCGTCTACCGTTCGCGTCTACCGTTCACCGTTCACCGTTCACCGTTCACCGT
>JBDTMO010000886.1:0-2269 GCA_039934235.1 bacterium
GATCGTAGCCGAAGAGCGGGAACGACTCGATGAACGATCCACGCCCCGCCATGATTTCGGCGCGTCCGCCAGACAGGAGGTCGACCGTCGCGAAATCCTGAAAGACGCGCACGGGATCGTCGGAGCTGAGCACGGTGACGGCACTTGTCAGGCGGATCTGTTTCGTTCGTACGGCGGCCGCTGCCAGCACGACGGCCGGCGACGATACGAGATAGTCGGCGCGGTGGTGCTCACCGACGCCGAACACCTCGAGGCCCACCTGATCGGCGAGCTCGATCTCCTCGAGCAAATGCCGCATGCGTTGCTCGCCAGTGATGGTCTCGCCAGTACTGCTGTCGCGGGCGATGTCCGCAAAGGTATAGATGCCGATCTGCATTGGTGGCTGATGGGGTTGGTGGACGCAGACATCAACCCGAACGCGATCGCGAAGGTTCACGGCGCGGGCAACTCGCGTGTCGCGCGTCCGCGCCGCATTTTCTGTGTTCACTTCTCTGTCCTCGAGGGCAGCTCATGCGCGCCTGCGTTTCGTTCGTCACCACACTCTCCCTCACACTCGGCGCGCTTGCCGGCGCACAACGACCGCTCTCTCTCGCCGGCCGGTCGGTCGTTTCAGCGCCGCATGGGATTGTGGCCACGAGCCAGCCACTCGCGAGCTCTGCGGGGTTGGCGGTGCTGCAGCGCGGCGGCAATGCGGTCGATGCCGCGGTGACCGCGGCTGCGGTCCTTACCCTGACTGAGCCGATGATGACCAGCATCGGCGGCGACATGTTCGCGATGGTCTGGATCGCGAAGGAACATCGGCTCGTCGCGCTCAACGCAAGCGGTCGGGCGGGCGCACTGGCCACGCGCGAAGAGCTCATCAAGCGCGGACGGACACGCATGCCGGCACGCGGCATCGAGGCGGTGACCGTGCCCGGTGCGCTCGCGGGCTGGAACGAATTGTTGAGGAAATACGGAACCTTCACGCTCGCGCAGGCACTTGCGCCCGCGATTCAGTACGCCGAGGAAGGGTTTCCCGTCACGCCCGTGATCTCCGACGAATGGAAGAGCGAAGAAGCGCTCCTTGGACGCGATTCGGCCATGAAGGCGACATACATGCCGAACGGTCATCCCCTCGAGCGTGGTGAATGGTTTCGCAATCCGGATTACGCACGCACACTGCGAGAGATCGCAAAGGGCGGCATCGGCGTGATGTACGGCGGCGCGCTTGGCCAACGCATCGTGAAACGCTCGCAGGAGCTCAAGGGCTTTCTCACCATCGAGGACTTCAAGGCGAACAAGCCGAATTGGGTGACGCCAATTTCCGTGCTGTTCAAGGGCTATCGCATTTGGGAAATGCCTCCGAACAACCAGGGCGTCGGCGTGTTGGAGATGTTGAAGATCCTCGAGCCGTACGATCTCAAGTCGATGGGGCTCAACTCGCCGACGTATCTGCATCACCTGATCGAAGCGAAGAAGCTCGCGTATGCGGATCTCGCCAGGTATGTGGGCGACCCTGATCATCTCGCGATGCCCGTGGAGCGGATGCTGTCCGACGACTTCATCGCCGAACGTCGCAGCCATCTCGATGTCTCACGCGCGCAAATGCGAGTGGATCCCGGCCCCGCGCGCACTGCGAGCGAGACGATCTATCTCACCACCGCGGATAATGCCGGGAACATGGTGTCGTTCATCAACAGCCTTTACGACCACTTCGGTTCGGGCATCGTCGTGCCTGGCACAGGCTTCGCCCTGCACAATCGCGGAGCGGCGTTCACCATGGACGCAGGCCTTCCCAACACCATCGCGCCGGGCAAGCGACCATTTCACACGCTCATTCCCGGATTCGTAACGAAGGCAGGCGCCAACCCCGCGCCGGACGGACGCACCGACACGCCGTACATGAGCTTCGGATTGATGGGTGGCGGCATGCAGGCGCAGGGGCACGCGCAGATGCTGATCAACCTGCTGGTGTTCGGGATGGACATTCAGCAGTCGATCGACGCAGCGCGCTTCCGGCATATCGACGGATTGCGTGTTGAAGTCGAGGCACCGATCACTGACAGCGTGCGCGCCGCACTCACTGCGATGGGACACACGGTGACTGACGGCCAGCGCACGCAGTTCGGCGGCGCGCAGGCGATCATCAAATTGGCGAAGGGGTACTCCGCCGGATCCGACCCGAGAAAGGACGGATACGCGGCGGGTTACTAACCGTGGTCAGACCGCCAAGCGTCTCGCGTCCACGACTGGCGTACCCGGATTCGCCTTTGCGTAAACGACTATCGCT
>JBDTMO010000887.1:0-2269 GCA_039934235.1 bacterium
CGTGAAGTGGAAATCGAGGTGACGCCAAGCACCGGACCGATGTTCGACATGTTCGCGTCGCAGGGCGCGCCGGAAAACATGGAGAACTTCACCGAGATGCTGCAGAGCATGATGCCGCAGCGGAAAAAGAAAAGAACGGTAAAGGTGAGTGAAGCGCGGCGCATCCTGCTCGAGCAGGAGTTCGACAAGCTCGTCGACATGGAGGACGTCACCGCCGACGCGCTCGAGCGCGTCGAGACACTGGGCATCGTGTTCCTCGACGAAATCGACAAGATCGCCGGAGAGAAGAGCCAGATGGGTGGGCCCGACGTGTCGCGCGAAGGCGTGCAACGCGACCTGCTGCCCATCGTCGAAGGGTCAAACGTGCAGACGAAGTACGGTATGGTGAAGACGGATCACATCCTCTTCGTTGCGGCGGGCGCGTTCCACGTCTCCAAACCCTCCGACCTCATTCCCGAGCTTCAGGGCCGTTTCCCGATTCGCGTCGAGCTCAAGTCACTCACGGAAGCGGATTTTGTCCGCATCATGACGGAGCCGGAGAACGCTCTCACGAAGCAATACGCTGCGCTCGTCGCCGCTGATGGCGCGACCCTCGAGTTCACCGAGGATGGCATTGCCGAGATTGCGAAGATCGCGGCGACGGTAAATTCGCGCATGGAGAACATCGGTGCTCGGCGCCTTCATACCGTGATGACGACGCAGCTCGAGGACACCCTCTTCGAGCTCCCCGATGGCGGCGAAAAGCGTATCGTCGTCAATGCCGAGGCCGTACGAGAAAAGCTCAAGGCAATCGTCGAGGACGAAGACCTTCGGAAATACATCCTCTGACGCGGAGTGAGCCACCGCGAAGGCGTGCTGCGCGCTCACTTCTGGGTCGGGTAAGGAATGACATACGTGCTCGGCGGCGTGCGGTAGCGAACGAGCCCGCGGTCACTCACGACGCGCAGGGCCAGCTCGGTGTCATCGAGGTGGAAGGGCTCCCGTTCGTCGTCTCCCAGTTCCGTAGCATCTGCGGGCTCCGGGGCATCGCTGGCCTGTGCCTCGAGTTCCGACTCCTGCTTTCGTGCGTCGATCAGCGCGAGAAGCGCGGATTTCCAACCGATGGCGAGTGCAGATGCATGTAGCATGGCGGTGGTTCCTCGACGTCGCGTCATCGCGGCCGAATGGTGGGCTGACAGGGGCCTGTCAGGAGTGCCGTCTCCAATTGCGGGATCACTATGCCCATTCTGTCCGCAGATGTCAAATTACAAAACATTCATAATTTTGTCATCAAGATTTAGGTCATACTGACCGTACCTCGGACTCCCGTGTTGCCCATTAGTTCCGACAACGGCTAGCTTCCGCCCCTCGGTTCTCCCCCATTCCCAGCCCTGATGACTTCGTCCACGCATCGCGACTTCCTCGCGATCCCCGATTTCTCTCGCGCCGAGTTGTTCGCGCTCTTCGATCTCGCCGAACGGATGCGCCGGGGCGAATACACGCGCAAACCGCTCGAGGGGAAAACCCTCGCAATGATCTTCATGAAAGCGTCCACCCGGACGAGAGTCTCCTTCGAGGTGGGCACCTACCAACTCGGCGGGCACGCCCTTTTCCTCTCGCCGCGCGACGTCCAGCTGGGCCGAGGCGAGCCGATCGCTGATACGGCGCGGGTGTTGTCGCGCTATGTGGATGGCATCATGATCCGGACGTTTGCGCACCAGGACGTCGAGGAACTGAGCCGATTCGCGGACGTCCCGGTGATCAACGGGCTGACCGACTTGCTGCATCCCTGCCAGATCCTCGCGGACGTCCTCACGATCCGGCAACATCTCGGTAGTGTCGAGGGCAAGAAGGTGGCGTGGATCGGCGACGGCAACAACATGGCAAACTCATGGATCAATGCCGCGTATCGGCTTGGCTTCGAGTTGTCGATTGCCTGCCCGGAAGGGTACGAGCCCGCCGATCATCTCCTTGCGCGCGCACGCGAGCATGCCAAAATCACCCTCACGCGCGATCCGCGCGAAGCGATGGACGGCGCGCACGTCGTCAACACGGACGTGTGGGCGAGCATGGGGCAGGAGGACGAACAGAAAAAGCGCGAGAAGGACTTTGCCGGGTTCACGGTGAACAAGTCGCTCATGGAGCGCGCAGCCGGCGAGGCAATTTTTCTGCATTGCCTGCCGGCGCATCGTGGCGAAGAAGTCACTGCCGACGTCATCGACGGCCCGCAAAGCCGCGTGTGGGACGAGGCGGAGAATCGCCTGCACATCCAGAAGGCGATCATGGCGGT
>JBDTMO010000888.1:0-2262 GCA_039934235.1 bacterium
CGATTCGTTCGACCAACGCTCTCCGGTCCACCGCAACGGGCTGCGAGACATTCACCACCGAATCCTTCCGCAGTCCCGTGTCCCGCGCACGGATCAGGACATTACCCGGCGCATCTGCCCGCTGGACATTGGTCGTCAGCGGCACGACAACTGTGCTGGCGATCGTGCTCTGATTGAATGCGTCGCTCTGTACAACGAGAACCGGACGACGAAAGCCGGGCGCCGAACCGATCGGAGCGTCGAGGTCAGCCCACCAGAGCTCGCCGCGGCGGATCACCATTCATTCGTTGCGAGGGTCCGGCGAGCGGCCTCGACCAGAAAAGGATCCAGACGACCGTCATCGACGGAATACACGGCGTTCAACCGTTCGGTCACCTCGGCGTGCCGGTGCTTGGCGACGTACTCGGCAAGCGCTTCGGCGACGAGTCCACTTCGACTCTTGCCAAGTCTCTTCGCGAGGGAGTCGGCTTCCGAGAAAAGGTCATCGGGGAGAGAAATTGCCGTTTTCATACCTAAGGTATACCATAGTTATACCCATCGGTCAAGCGGCCAGTCTGCCTGATCCTGGTCATTTTCCCGAGGCGACGCAATCGGGAATAGCGGCGACCCCGGAGACCACAATTCGACGGTTTCAGCGTGCTCCTCGAAGTATCGGGCATCGGTTGTCACCCGCACCTCGGCGTCCATGCCAGGCGCGATGTAGGCGTACTCCCCCTTCGTCATCTCGCGAACGACGATCCCCTGTGGCCGCGCATCTTCACGGCGGATTACCACATCGAGCATTGACAGATTCAGCGTTGCCGCCGGACGTGCAGGCATCTCAAGCGCATCATCCGTCAGGACGTCGAGGTCGAGGCCCGAGTGGTCCGCCTCCATCGCATCCACTCGGCTCCTCACCTCGGACGCGAGCATTGCACGAACTTCGTCGGTCGCGCGGCCTCCTCGAAGAACGGTGTCGGCGATCGTGCGCGGCAAGCTCGAAAGGATAGGCTGAAGTCGTCCAACAACAGATTCAAACAGCTTGATACGACTCCGGAGCGCCATGTAGACATCCGCCTCAACCGTGTCCTGATAGTGGAGGTTCACGACGCGGATCGTCGGGTACTTCTGTCCAAGCCTGTCGATGCGGCCGATACGTTGCTCGACACGCATTGGGTTCCAAGGCATTTCGTAGTTCACCATCGCGCCGCAGAACTGGAAGTTGAGTCCTTCCGCCGCGGCATCGGTGCACAGGAGAAGGTCCGCCTTGCCTTCGCGAAAGCGGCGCTTCACTTCGTCGCGTGACACAGGGCGCCAGCGCCCATCGGTCGAGAGAATCTCCCCACCGCGTCCCGAAAAGCACATGATCGAGCCCAGCTCCTGCGTCGCGATGTACTTGCGCAGGAAATCCATGGTGTCGGTGAATTGCGTGAACACCATCGCCTGGCTGTATCCATCGGCACGAAGCCCGCGCAACACATCGGCGAGCTTCAGCGCCTTGCTGTCCACCGGAAGCGCGGCAACACGACGAAGAAGCGCATCGATGTCGCCGCGCTCCTCGATCTTCAGCGCCTCCTGTTCGAGTCGCGCCGCCTCGTCGGCGTCCATCACGTCGTCGCCGCTTTCGTCGTCAGAGGCATCGTCCGCGGCAGACATTGGCTTCTGAAGCGGAACGAGACGGTTCTCCAGAGTCTGCCCGAGCGCGCGAAAGCTGCTCGCCAACCGCCGGCGGTAAACCGTCATCACGAACCCGACGGCATTCTTCGCAGTCGGCGACGCCTGATTGTATGTCGTGGAGATGTAGTCCTCCACGGCTTCATACGCCGCGCGTTCTGCGGGTGTGAGGTGGATGAAGACGTCTCTGACGTCGAGATCGGCAATCGGCGTGTCGATCTTGCCTGCCTTGTAGTACCTCCGCAGCAGGTCACGCGTATGTCGTGAAACAAGATTCGACACCGGCGTGGTGGAACGCATGAGCCGCAGCGCCGCCGCGCGATTCTGCGCATCCAGGTGCATCCGTGGAATTCCCGATGGATCACGAAGTGCAGCAAGAATCTTGTTCGCGCGCAGCTTGCTGGAGACGTCCAGCCTCGTCATCGTCGCCAGCGTTGTCTCACCATACGCCCGCTCGGCCTCCCTGAACATCTCTGCCAGCTCGTCAAACTCTGTGACGGACGGCGCCGGCTTACCGACCAGGTCGAAAAACCGCAGGAATGCCGACTCACCCCACGCTGCGGGGAGACCGAGCAGGTCGAGAAGATCCCACATTTCGACAGGGTGCAC
>JBDTMO010000889.1:0-2261 GCA_039934235.1 bacterium
GCACCTGGAAGTCGAACATCAGCTTCACATGCTCCGCAAACGAGTCCGGCACGCCGCTCGGCGCTTCCGGCAACTCGCGCGTTTCGCCGCTCCGGTTCCGCGCCTCGACGGCCTGGATGCGTTGTTCCAGCTCGCGCACATCCTGGAGATATTTGTCGATGCGGCGGCGATCATCGGGACCAAGGTCGCGCTTCACCGATGCTACTTCGCCGGTAATCCAGTCGAGGATGCTCTGGTTCGCCTTCCGTCGCATGGCGCGATCGGAGTTGTTGTTCCCCGCACCGAACAGGATGTCGAACGCGACGCGCGGATTGCGGATCATCGGCAGCGGTTCAGTGGGACTCGCCCAACTGATGGTGTCCGTATAGGCGCACGCGTAGTTGTAATCGCAGCCGCCCGCCTGATCGAGATTCTCGATGCAGAGTTGCATCGATGGAATTGCGGTGTCGCCACCAATCTTCCGGGCGGCGAGCTGGTCGAGCGATGTGCCGACGAAGAGGTCGGACCCCTGTGTCTGCTTCGGATGTGATTGCGTGAGGAACACCGCGCTCGACCGAAAATGATCACCACCGATTTCCGGCGCGACGAACGGCTCGGCCATTCGTACGTCCGTATTGCTCACGATCGTGAGGTACTTCCGCCACGGCTCGAGCGACGTCAGTGCACCGGCCGGGTTCAATTCGAAATTGCGGCCGGTGAGCGCCGGCGCCCAGAGATTTTGTGTCGCGCCCCATGCATTGCTTCCTGCTGCGCCGTGCACGGACTCGATGCAAACCAGGCGAGTCTTGTCGGCGGCCGCCGCGGCGGCAGCGCCAGATCCAAACCGCCCAAATGCCGGCATCATCGCGTCGAGATACGGCAGTGCCACCGTTGCGCCAAGTCCCCTGAGGAACGTCCGGCGTGGCATGGGATCGCGTGACAGAAAATGCATCGTGCATCCTGGCTGGCGTGATGGAACGAACGGACTATCGGTAAAACTGCGTTGAGGTGCAGATCCTTCGACTCGCTACGCTCGCTCAGGATGACAGGGGCGGCTGTCGTCCGGAGTGTTTGTCATCCCGAGCGAAGTCGAGGGATCTGCACCTCGCGGCGTGCGGATCCTTCGACTCGCTACGATCGCTCAGGATGACAGCTTCATCGCTGGTTATCCGTCGTACTGCTTACGTCATCTGCCTTTCTGCTGCGAAACGCGGGGCTGTTGATCACCCCCGTAATGAACGACGACATCTTATACCCCTTCGACTCGGCCTGACGTGCGATCGCGCGAATCGTCGGTTGATCGAAATCCTCCATGCGACGGCCTGTTGCATACGCCATCAGGTTTTCCGCAAACGTCCGCGCCAGCGGAATGGGTCGCGATAGCAACGCCGCGTTCAAGTCGCCAAGGCTCGACACAGCAGTACCATCGTACAACGTGCCGTGCGTGTCCAAGTCGGTTCCGTTTTCGCGATACCGCCAACGTCCTGTTACATCGAAGTTGTCGAGCGACAACCCGATTGGATCCATGTACTGGTGGCACGCATTGCACGTCGGATTCCGGCGATGGATTTCCATGCGCTGACGCGTCGTCAACGGCTTGCCGTCTTTCGCATCAGACGTTTCGTCCAAGCCAGGCACATCGGGCGGCGGTGGTGGCGGTGCCATGCCGATCAAAACCTGCATGACCCACTTACCACGCAGCACCGGCGACGTACGATTCGCCAGCGACGTCTGCACAAGCATGCTGCCATGCCCAAGCAATCCGCGCCGCGTTGCATCGGGGTACGTCACGCGCCGAAACGCCGCGCCGGACACATGAGGAATTCCGTAATGACGGGCAAGTCGCTCGTTCACGAAGGTGTAGTCCGCCGTGAACAGGTCCAGAAAGCTGCGGTCATTGCGCACGATGTCAGCGAAAAACATTTCCGTCTCTTTCTGCATTGCCTCGCCGAGCTGCTGGTCGTAGTCAGGAAACCAGAAGACGTCGGGACGCACTTTCTCGATGTCCTGAAGCCGCAACCACTGCGCAGCGAATCGCGTCGACAGCGCATCGGCGCGCGGGTCGGCGAGCATACGGCGCACCTGGTGATCGAGCGTCGCAGGGATGGAGAGCTTCTTCTTCTGCGCGAGCGCCAACAGCTCGTCGTCAGGAATGCTGCCCCACAAGAAGAACGAAAGGCGCGACGCGAGATCCACGTCGCTGATCGCGTACGTCGCACCTGCGGCAACGGCCGGCGGCGGAGACTCAAATCGAAACACGAAGTGCGGACTCGCAAGAATGG
>JBDTMO010000890.1:0-2258 GCA_039934235.1 bacterium
GACGGCCTTGCCCGACGTCGCCTTGCTGACCGCGAGATAGTGGCCGTGCGCTTCCTTCCAATCACTCACTGACGCGCGCGGCAGCAGCACCGCGGTGCCCATCTCCCCATGGCCTCCGCTCTTCGGCGCAACAGGCCCCCATCCGGTAAGCCACGCCCACGCGTTGTTCTTGCTCATCGTGCCAATCATGCCTGGGCGCTTTACCGTGCCGATGACGTACGCGATGTCTCCGCCCGCCGCGGTGGCGAAGGTACTCGTCGACTTGAAGAGATTTGAACCAGCGTCAATCGAGATCCGCTTGATCTCGGACACCTTCGTTCCAGCAACATTGAAGGGATCGTACTTCAACTCGAACACCACGCGGATTGGCCCGACGGCAATGATGCGCCATTGCTTGAAGTTGTCGGGGCGCCACAGCGTGTCATTCTTCCAACCAGCCACCCCACCGTTGCCAAGCGTCTCGTTGACGTCGTAAAAATCCGCGCCCTCGCCTGTGTCGACGTGATAGCTGTCGTGTCCCAAACCGTACCACTTTTCGATGATCAAAGCACGCGTCTTCTTGTTCCATACATCGAGGCCCGCGCTCGACATTGCGGAAGGCGTTTTCTTCAAGCCTTCTCCGTAGACGCGGAACGCAATGCGGTCGCTTTCCCACGCAATATCGTCGCGCGGCTCATCGTGACGTACGGCGACCTTGGGCTCGTACGCGCGCGTTGGCGCCACTGCTTCGACGGTGTAGTGCCGCGCCTCCTTCGCACCGAAGTCACCCTGGAAGATCAGCGCGTCGACAGTTCCGTCGCCATCGTCGTCCACGACCTGCGACGGAATCTCTCGCCCTTCACTATCGAGGACGCGAACCCTGGCCGCAGTGACACCAGTGAGCCGGCGCTGCATGTCGGCCCACGACACCGACACGGTTTCATCGTGTCGCACCAGCGCCAGCGGATTGTCGACGCGAACCACGACGCGCGAAACAACCGGCGACTGCGCACCTGCTATCGTCCCCGCAAACAACGCACACATCGCGAGCACACAGAGGGGCGACATGCGCCCGCTCATGACAGCGTCTTGATGTCAACCACCTGCATGTCGGCGTAGTCCTGGTTCTCGCCGCCCATCGCCCAACAGAACGCGTAGTTGGTCGTGCCACAGCCAGCGTGAATCGACCACACAGGTGAGAGCGCAACTTCGCCGTCACGCACCACAAGATGCCGCGTCTCGGATGGCTCGCCGAGTTGATGGAAGACGACGGCCGTCTCGGGCACGTCGAAGTACAAGTACACTTCCGTGCGCCGGTCATGCGTGTGCGCTGGCATCGTGTTCCACACGCTCCCGGGCTCCAACGCCGTCATCCCCATCACGAGTTGCGCGCTCTGAATACCACCAGCGTGGATGTAGCGCGCGATCCGCCGGCGATTCGCCTGCTCCATCGATCCGATCTCACCGGACTGCACATCGGCCGCAACCACGCGCGTTGTCGGATAGTCTGTGTGCGCCGGATAACTGACCAGATAGAAGCGCGCCGGCTGCGACGCATCATCGCTCGCAAAAATGACCTCTCGGCTACCGCGCCCGACGTACACGAGATCGCGATTGCCAAGTGCGTACTCCGCACCATCAACCGTCACTCGCCCGGGCTTTCCGATGTTCAACACCCCGAGCTCACGCCGTTCGCAGAAGAAGTTGGCGAGGAGACCTGATGGTGCCTCGAGTCGAAGCGGCGCAACCGTCGGCACGGCGCCGCCGAGTACGACGCGATCGAGATCGATGCGGCGGAGGTGGATTGCGCCGGGTTCGAAAAGACCCTGCACGAGGAAGCTGGCGCGCAACTCCTCTGTGGTCATGCGGGCCGTGCGGATTGAATCGGGAAGGACGTGCATCGTCACAGTGGGCACCTGACGTTGAGAATCATCTCGCCATCCACCCGCCGTCGACGACGAGCAAGTGGCCGTTTACGTAGTCGCTCGCACGCGACGCCAGGAAGACGATCGCGCCAGCGAGATCAGATGGCTCGCCCCAGCGGCCCGCGGGAATCCGCGCGCCAATCTGCTCCGAGCGTGACTCGTCGTCCTGCAATTGCTGCGTGTTGTCGGTGCGAAAGTAGCCAGGTGCGATGGCGTTGACCTGAATGCCATGCCGGCCCCATTCGTTCGCAAATGCTTTCGTCAGGCCAGCAACGGCGTGCTTGCTTGCCGTGTATGCCGGCACGGTGATTCCACCGCTGAACGACAACAGCGACGCGATGTTGATGATCTTGC
>JBDTMO010000891.1:0-2246 GCA_039934235.1 bacterium
CCTGCACCGATCCTCATCAAGGAGGACATGAAGACGCCGCACAGCCGGCAGATGTCCTTCGGCATCGGGCATCAACTCACGAACGAGTTCGGCTTCAACGTCGATTACGTGCGCCAACACATGGACAATCTCTATGTCCAGCGCAACCCGAACTATCTCGACAAGACGGTCACGCCGAATGTGCGCAAGTTGACGCCCGCGTTCGGCGACATCGTGCTGTGGGATGACATCGGGACGTCGGACTTTTCCGCGATCCTGGTGCAATCGACGTGGCAGCGGAACAAGACGCGCCTCAACCTTGCGTACACGCTAGGCTGGTATCAGGGCGACTTCGATCTCGCCGGCCTGCCGAACTATGCATATCCGTTCTTGTTCAACCGACAAGCCTCATCGGGTGACGAACGGCATCGCGTGGTGCTGTCCGAGGTGAGCCCGTTGCCCTTCGGCTTTACCTTCTCGTCGGTGACAACGATCGCGAGCCCCAAGCCGTACATCACGATCGACGGCCGGGATATCAATCTCGACAACATCACTGGTGACGATTACATCGGCGGCACCGTGACCACGACAGGCATTCGGACCACTCGGCCGTCGACCGATTGGGCGAACTGGTATCGCACCGTGGATCTCCGCTTGGCGCGTCCACTGTTCACCAGTGGCAGCACCAAGGTCAGTGTGTCCGCGGAGGTCTTCAACCTGTTCAACTGGAACAACGTGCTCTCGTTTGGCGGAACGCAGTTCAACTCCAGCGGCGGTGCCCTTGCAACATTTGGCGTGCCGACAGGATCGTATCAGGCGCGTCAGGGCCAGGTTGGGATGCGGTTGGATTTCTAACGCGACGGCGTTCGTTGGATGGAGGGAGGGCGGTCACCGATTCGGGTGGCCGCCCTTTTGTTTAGGGTGAACGGTGAACGGTGAACAGCCGAAAACCCAAAGCTGGCATCGTGAGCGAGCGTAGCGAGCGATTGCGCCCAACCAGGATCTCCGTTCGCGCATGGAGCGATCCGCGAGGATCCGCACGACCCGCGTGAATCCGCGTTGAAGTCGTTGAATGTCGTTTCAGCGTCTGAAGAAGCGTCGGACGAAGGGATCGCGGATTAACGCGGATTTGGCGGATTTACGCGGATCCTCGGCAAGAGCCTCACTCAGGAATGGTCGCGCGTGAACGGTCGCGCCGAACTCCATGTTTTCGTATTGTCTCTTATGACCAAGCCCCTTCTACTTGCCCTCGGCGCTCTCACCGCCAGCGTCCTCACCGCCGTCGCGGGAAACGCGCAGGCCACTCGAGCTGACTGGCCTGTATACGGCGGCAGCGACGACCATACGCACTACTCCACGCTGAACCAGATCTCGCCAGCGAACGTCAGGAAACTCAAGGTGGCGTGGACCTACGAGACGCACGATGAATTCTCGGGATCCGAGATGCAATCCAACCCCGTTGTCGTCGACGGAGTGTTGTACGCGACGACACCACGGCTCCAGGTGTTCGCGCTCGACGCCGCGACCGGCAAACAACTCTGGCGCTTCGATCCCAACAATGGCGCCGCGCCAACATCGCGCATTCGTCATCGCGGCGTCGTCGTCACCGGCGATCGCGTCCTCGTCAACTATCGCAACCGGCTGTACGCGCTCGACAAAAACACCGGCAGGCCAATTCGCACGTTCGGCGACTCCGGATGGGTGGATCTCCGCGCCGGGCTTGGGCGTCCCGTCGAAGGCCTCTCCGTTGGCGCGAGCTCGCCCGGCGTCGTGTTCGAAGACCTGCTCATCATGGGGAGTACCGTGCCTGAGGCGCTGCCGAGCGCGCCGGGCGACATTCGCGCCTATGACGTGAAGACCGGCGCGTTGCGCTGGAGCTTCCACACCATTCCGCATCCGGGTGAGTTTGGCTACGACACCTGGCCGCCCGATGCGTGGAAGGTTGTCGGCGGAGTCAACGCGTGGTCGGGCGTCACCCTCGACGCCGCGCGCGCGATGGTGTTCGTCGGGACTGGATCGGCGTCGTACGACTTTTACGGCGCCAATCGCATTGGCGACGACCTGTTCGCCAACAGCGTCATTGCGCTCGACGCGCGATCCGGTAAGCGCATCTGGCACTATCAGGTGTTGCGCCACGACCTCTGGGATCGCGATCTCCCCGCCGCGCCGGTGCTTGTCACGGTCACACGCGACGGCAAGCCGAAGGACGCCGTCGCACAAATCACCAAGACAGGCCACGTCTTTCTGTTCGATCGCGAAACGGGCAC
>JBDTMO010000892.1:0-2236 GCA_039934235.1 bacterium
GGCTCGACGTGCGTGGGTTGGAGCCGCCAGAGCCGCTGATGCGCACCTTGGCGGCGCTCGAGACGCTCCCTGATGGGCATGTGTTGGTGCAGGTCAACAGCCGCGTCCCGCAGTTGCTTTTCCCCATGCTCGCCGAGCGTGGGTTCGCGTGCGAGGTCGACGAGTCGCACGCCGATGTTGTGTCCGTTCGGATTTGGCACAGGCGCTGATGCCCTGCCGTTGCACGGACACTTCTGCGCGCGCGCCGCGATGGCGCGCACTTCACTGCAGGTTCACCATTTGACAGGAGAGTCTTCTGATATGCCAGACAACGTCATCGAGCTCGACGTCCGCGTCATTTCGCCGCGTGACAAGCATCCTTCGATCTTCCGCGCCTTCGACAGCCTGGCCAGCGGCGGATCGCTGGTCATCGTCAACGATCACGATCCACGGCCACTCCGGTATCAGTTCGCCGCCGAGCGGCCAGACGCGTTCACGTGGACGTATGAGGCAGAAGGCCCCGAGGTGTGGCGTGTGCGGATCGATCACCGGTAACGACGTCGCCCTCACGCGCTCGAGGCCACGAAGACCGCACCGCCCCCCGCGGGGTGCTGCATTCCGTGAACGCGCTTGAACGTCACTCCCATTTCGCGCTCTTGTTCGGCCAGACGACCGGCCTCCGAAGCCCCCTCGTTCGGCGGTGACGCGACGTGAGCGATGTACAGCCTTGCTCCCGTCACTGATACTCCTGTACCACCACACGCGACGACCGTACCAGCGACAGGACGTCATCCCATCGGTACACTCCAACATGGCAGCGAGTCGCCCAGACGTGCGAGGAGTAACGAAGAATGCGGCGCGCACGTCGGGGACAACCAGCGGAGCGAGCAGACGCCCGCGAGCACACCCACCGCCAATCACCTCTCACCTTAACCAGGAGCAACGAGATGCGTGGATCTATCGAATACAGTGACGCGCTCCATCCGGCGAGCAGTCATCGCTCTCCATCTGAGATCGCCGAGGACCTAACCGGCCCAATGAGCGGACTCCCTTATCGCACGCTCGTTGATGCACACGCGCGTCTGCGGGAGGAGTCGCCCGCTCGCACGCCCGCTCCAGCAACCGCACGGTTCGACTTTCGCCGCGGCTGAGGTGCAAGCCGAGGGAACACCGAGTTGGCTCGTGCCGCATCGCGTGTTCGAAGGCAATCGGCCGACGACGACTATTCTGGCCGACGAGCGCACGCCGCACACATTGGGTTCGATCGTCGCGCTCTACGAGCACAGCGTCTTCACCCACGAAGTTCTCTGGGTATCGATTCGTTCGATCAGTGGGGCGTGGAGCGGGGCAAGGCGTTGGCGCAGCGCATCGGCGGTAAGTTGAGCAGCGACAGCCGGCCGCTCAGGCGAGTTGGCCAGCATCTGACGTCGCTCTGCCTGGCGTGCACCGCGAGCAGTTCGCGACCATCGACGCGCGCTATGGGTTGTCTACTCGGCCGCTGTGCGCTCTCGCTCATACGCGTCTGCCGCCTGACGAATGGCGCCTGACTGGGTCGGATAGGGATGGATGACGGTGGCGAGCTTTGAGAGACCAATGCCGGCGACGATCGCCAGTGTGAGTTCACTGATCATCTCTCCCGCGTGGCTGCCGACGATCGTTGCGCCGAGGATCTCATCGGTGCGCTCCCTCGTGTGGATCTTCACGAAGCCGACCTCTTCGCCGTCGGCGATCGCACGATCCACATCGTGCATCGGAATGGTGAAGGTCTTGACGGATATACCCTGTTCGTGCGCCTGCCGCACATAGAGGCCGACGTGCGCGATCTCCGGATCGGTATACGTACACCACGGAATGACCAGCTTGCTCAGGCGCTGCCGCCCACGGAAGAGGGCGTTTTCGACCGCGATGAGGGCTGACGCCTCTGCCGTATCGTTGAACTTGTGCTCGAGGCAGACGTCGCCTGCAGCGTAGATCGCAGTATTGTCGGTGCGCAGGAAATCGTCGACGTGAACACCGCGGACGTCGTCGTACGCAACGCCGGCGGCCTCCAGGTTCAACCCGTCCACGTTCGGCGCGCGGCCGGTGCCGGTGAGGATGGCATCGACCGCAATCGAGTCCTTGTAGTCGCCCTGAACGAGGTCAACGATCTTCTCGTGACCTTCCACGCGGACATTGACCGCGTCAGTGTCCAGCCGGATTTCGATGCCGTCGCGCGCGAACGCGTCGGACAGGATCTGCGCGGCGTCGCGCTCCTCTC
>JBDTMO010000893.1:0-2234 GCA_039934235.1 bacterium
CGCTCGTCGCGGGCGATGTGAATGGCGACGGTCTCGCGAACGATCGCGCGTTCATCCACGACACGGGCGCGAGCGCCGTAACCAGTCTCCTGGCGAGTGCCCCGTCTCGAACGCGTGACTGTCTGTCGGCGCAACTTGGGCGGCCAGCAGCACCGGCCAGTTGCGAAGGGCCATGGAGTAGCGCACTCTCGGCGAACATCATGCTCGGGCACGACGCACTGCCTCTCGTGCCGGAGCGCGCTACGGTTACGATGAGCTTTACGAATGTGCTTGGTGGCATTGATCGCTTGCTGCATGGCGCGAATGGCATTCGCGGATGGGGCTCGACATCGTCACCCGATCCCATGCTTTATGCGGTCCGCGGCTTTGATTCCGTTGCGCGACAGTTTCGGTACGAGCTCAATCCGCGTTTCGGCGAGTCGCGCGACGGCAACGCGCTAACGCGGACGCCGTTTCGCGTGACGATCGACGTGCATGTCGATGTTGGGCCGGCCAAGACGCCACAGCAGCTCGACCGGTGGCTCAAGCCAGGGCGCACTCGGCCTGGCGTCAGGTTGCACGCCGCGGAGCTCCAGCGACGACTCGAGCGCAACGTGCCCGATCCATATGCGGAGCTGCTGGCGCAGACCGATTCGCTGCTGCTCACAGCGGAGCAGGTCGCGAGCGTGCGGCGCGGGCAGAGCGTCTACCGTGCGCACATGGATTCGGTGTGGGCAGAACTCGCGTCGTTCCTCGATGCGCTGCCGATCAAGTATGACGAGAGCGCAGCGTGGAAGAAGACGGACGCTGCGATTGACGACGCCTGGGAGTTTACGCGACTCGACGTGCACGAGCACTTTCCGACGATCATGACGCCAGCACAGTTGGCGTTGCTGCCCGGTGCTGCAGGACAATTCTGGTCTGCGCAGTTCCGGTTGCACAACCGACGATTCATCCAGTAGTGCCGCTGTCGCGTGTGGAGCACGCGTCCAGCACGAGGGTCCGAAACCAACGGTGGGCTGGGTCGGCATCCATGCGCGGGTGCCAGAGCAACGAAATCGTGAGCTCAGGAGCAGGGACGGGAAGCGCAAAGCTGAACATACCGTCGCGAAGATTGCCGGTGTGGCGTTCGGGGACCGTCGCGATCAGGTCGGACGCCCGTGCCAGCGCAACCGCGGCCGAGAAGCCTGCGACAATGACCACGACGTCTCGCTCCACTGCGAACGGCTTCAAGGCGTCGTCAACGGGTCCCTTGTCCAGGCCGCGACGCGACACGCTGATGTGTTGTCCACGTGCATAGCTGGACGGCGTGATCGTGCCGTGGCTCAGCGCGTGCCCAGCTCGAACGACGCCAATGAACTGATCGCGGAACAAGGCCTGCGCGCGAAGCTCCGGGCTTGTCGTCGGGCCAACGACGCCCGTGTCCAGATCGAGCGTCCCATCCCGAAGCGATGCGCTCTCCCGATTGGATTTCTGCACGAAAGAGAGGCGCAAACCGGGCGCCGCTCCGCGCACGCGGGCGAGGAGGTCCGCCCCAAACGTCTCGACAAAACCTTCGCGAACACGGATGGTAAACGTCCTGACGATCCGCGTGAGCCTGAGTGTCTTAGCGGGACGCAGCACTCCGGTGGCATCCTGAACGAGCTGGCGCACAGGCTCGCGCAGTTCGAGCGCCCGCGGTGTGGGAACAAGTCCGCGACCGGCTCTCACCAGCAGCGGATCGCCCGTGGCGTCGCGTAAACGCGCCAGTGCGCGACTCATTGCCGACGGACTTAGGCGCAGGCGCTGCGCGGCGCGCGCGACGCTGCCCTCCGCGAGCAGCACGTCGAGCGTCGCAAGCAGGTTGAGATCGGGTGTCGACATCAGCCAAAAGTAGCCATATATGGCGTCAAATGCACGAATACAGTGCAAATGGTGCGCCTTCCGCCATGCCACCCGCTCGGCTTGCCTTCTGACAGACCCATTCCGGGTCGACAGAAAGGGAGGCGACGATGAAAACAACTACTACAGGTCGCGTTGCTGAAGGCGCGGAACGGACACCCTCCGTGCGATGGGCGCTGGCGAGCCTCTCGCTTTCGATGCTGATGCCTTCGCTGGACACCAGCATTGCCAATGCCGGCCTCCCAGCGCTGGCGCTCGCGTTCAACGCTTCCTTTCAGGCGGTACAGTGGATCGTCCTCGCGTATCTCCTGGCCATCACCACGCTGATCGTGAGCGTCGGACGGCTCGGTGACCTCGTTGGTCGCCGCCGGCTG
>JBDTMO010000894.1:0-2211 GCA_039934235.1 bacterium
CACGCATCTCTCGCGGTGCCATCGTCACGAGTGGGAGGATCGTGCGCTGCGCTTCGGTCCGACATTGATTGCGGCAATTCTCTCGCTCATCGGCGTCGCAGCGGAGTGACGTTCGCGGCGTCAATCGGGTGCCTCCTTCAAGGCCGAGCCTTTGTGCATTGCGATGTGGTCGGTCCTGTCGCTCTTGATTTCATACTGTGGCTCATCCGTGCTCGCATGGTGCGTGTATCCCTTGTGGTCGACGTTTTTCGTGTGCACCTTGATGATCTTGCCGCCCACGTACCCGGCCTCCGAGTTCCAGGTGACGTGATCGCCAACTTTGAATTTTCGTGTCACGCTGATTTTCCTCTCGCACAGTGAACTTGTGGTCTCATGGCTATCACCCCCGCGATGGTAGGACGCACACCGGTTCCGACGACGACGAGATCGGGTTGGCGTTTTTCTCCATTCTCCAGCGTCGCGACAACCCCTCCATGTTGATGGCAGTCGTCCCGAGATGGAGCGTCACGAGATGGCGTTCGTCGAGCTTTCCGGATGGATTCGCCGGTCGCACGTGCCAGATTTCGTTGCATCGGACAGTTCTCAGGGCCGACGACGTGCACTTCGATCGCGAGCTCGGGGCGACGACGCGACCTCGCTGCCGCTGGAGCTGGCGCCGATCACAACTGTAAGCTGCGACGACATGGCGCGGGCGACGCTTCTGCGGCGGCGTTGGGCGCCGCGCCGCCAACGATGATGACGATCGAGTCTATTGGGACTCGCTCCTGATCAATGGTTGCTGTGGATACGGCATGCCGCGCCCACCACGCTTTGCGCGCCCGACACAGCCAAGTTGGCGCAGCCTCACTCACTGCTCGTTGGCGTGCGGTTCCGGGCAACGGACCCAGTTCGAATCTCGTCCACGGGAACGGCTTGTCGTAGCGCGTCAATGTGCGGCGGATAGGTGATGTGACCGCCCGCCACATGAGGAACGCCGTAGGGACGTGTGGTTTGCGCGCCTTGGGGCCGATGATGTCTTCGACGCGAAAGCCCCGGACCAGAAGTGCGTCGCCAATCAGCGATCGATGACAGCGCCAAGGCACGGCTTCGGCGCACATCAAGGCGCAGCGCTCGGTGCGCGCAAGTTCCACCAACCGATGCAGACTCTCCGCGAACTCCGGCGACTGCATGTAATCCGCATAGCCTCGAAACGAGCGATTGCGCCAGCCGGCGTTGGGGGAATCGGCGCGCGCATGCCGCAATCCCCCGAGACCGGGCATAGGGGTATACCCGATCTGAATCGCTTCCAAGGACGTACGGAGCGTATCCCGATTGAACTGCGGATTGTGGCGCGACTGTGGCACCGTCCTCTCGTCCAGTACTCGCTCAATCCCATTGCCTCTAAGCAGGTCGACGAACGTCTCCAACGGCCGATTCGCATGACCAGTGGTACAGACAAGGTGTTCGTCCAATGATGTTCTGGTCTGCCAAGAGAGCCGTGCGAAGCGGCATGACGATTCGTGATTTGAGCCGAAAGTCGTTCCGCCTACCCGACTGGCGGTCGACGCATCAAGCCTTCTTGACCCAGGCGCTGCACCATCCCTTCGAAGCCACGAGCTTGCCCGAAAAAATCGGACACGGACCGGTGGCGTCAGCCGACTTTCCCTGATAGAGCTGGCAGGTACTGCAGGTCTGACCGGCTGCGTACTTCGGGTATTTCGTCTTGTCGACCTTCGTAGCGTCGGCCTTGTAGCCCAAGGCCTGCGCCTGAGGGTCGCTCTCGGACAACGGTGCGCCACCCTGCGCGGACGCAAAGCGCGCAGCCGCCAGAGCGGACGTGGCGCCAGCAGCGCGAATAAGAAACGTTCTTCGATCATTCGGCATGGGCTTCTCCATCAGGTTGCCATTTGCGGATGAACACCGCGTCTACCTTTATAGACCTGTTTCGATGCAGCTTCCAGTTTATGCTCCAACTCCACGACACGCGCTCCGGGCGCATTATCCGGGGAGCATGGGGCCGTTGACTCCCGATCGAATGCCAAGGCACCGGTTACGGAGCCGGACTGGATCTCGCGCGATGCCAGCGAAATGATGGGCGCGAACGCCTGACAGCGAGTCCGCGGCGGATCTGCGAGGCTGCGTTGCGACTTGCAACGTGAAGTCGCCCATGGCCGGTGCTTCGCAGTAATCGCAAGAAAATCGTCTTCGGGCGTGGGCGCCAAGGTGGCAATA
>JBDTMO010000895.1:0-2206 GCA_039934235.1 bacterium
TATACGTTGGCGGCTTGTCGAAATTTGTCGACAATGTTTCGAAGACTCGTGCGATGTCCACTTGGACACGCCCGTTCGCCAGCCCTAGGCCGAATGAAGGGCCGGTGCCGCGCTCACCACCTTCGCTCGCAGCCTGGAGAACGTATCCGGCGCGCGCGAATAGTTGCGTCGATCCCGACGCGTATCCGATCTCGCCGCCGACGTGCAGTTCCTTGCTCGAGAGCGCCAGCGACGACACAAACTCGGCGGTTCCCTTCACCTTCAACGCGGGGTCCCAGGTGCTGGACGTCGGCTGATAGCTCAGTCCCACGTGCACGCGTGCGGGAAGTGCGTCCGCTTGCGGCTGATCATGTATCTGAAGATCCGGACCGATGTTGCTCAACACTGCCCCGAGTTGCAGCGGACCAGAGGGCGTCAGCCGAAATTGCACCCCCGCATCGAGATAACCGGTGTATGGATTCGTCGTGAATCCTTCGCCACACGCCCCGGAACATACGACACTGAATTGATATACTCGCAGGCTCATTCCCGCGCTCAGCCGCTGCCCGAACGTGGCAGCGAATGTTGCTCCGAGCGCAATGCTTCGCGGGTTCGTTGTGCCGATCTCCTCGCCTGTGCCTGACGTCGTGGACGTTGTGTCGTAATTGAAGAGGCGGGCGGAGATACCGAATACGCCCACGGCTCCGGCTGGCAGGATCACGGAGATCGCATCGCCGCCCACAATAAAGATGTCGGCAAAGTGGTCGATGGCGAATTCCGGCTTGGCCATGCGGGCAATGCCCGCAGGGTTCCACCAGATCGCTTCGCTTCCCTGCTCGGCGGCATACGCGGTCCCCATGGCCGTTGATCGCGCGCCAATGGGCTTCAGTAGATCGAGCGCTCCACTATTCGTCTGCGCTCGCACATTTACGGACGCGGTGACGATCAGGACGAGCGCGAGCAGCACGCTGGCGAGCCGCTGCGCGCGGATGCCACTTCTCAGACGCATCGGCAACCGTTCAGAGCGGAGTCGCCTCGTCGATCAACATGATCGGAATGTCATCACGCACCGGATAACGCAGACGGCACGTTGGACACACCAGCGACGATTCTGAGTCACGATTTTCAAGCGGCCCTTTGCACTTCGGGCATACGAGAATCGCAAGGAGCTGAGGAGAGAGCGTCATGCAGAGGGGTCGTCGTGAAGCCGGTAACCGAAGCGTCGAATGGCGATGTCGCTCTTTCGCCAATTGGGAAGCACCTTCACCCACAGGTCGAGATACACCGCTGCACCGACGAACGCCTCAACTTTGACGCGTGCAGACTTGCCGATGTCGCGAATACGTTGACCGCCAGCGCCGATGAGAATGCGTTTCTGGCTCTCGCGCTCGACATACAACACTGTTCGAATGTATATCGGCGACTGCGCTTCGCGGAACTCCTCGACTTCGCACGCGAGGCTGTACGGCACTTCTTCGTCGAGTTGCTCCAGGGCTGTTTCGCGCACGAGCTCTGACACAAAAAAGCGAACGGATGCGGTGCTGATCTCATCGTCCGGATACAGGAACGGGCTGTCTGGCAATTTGCTGCCCAATTCGGCAATGAGTGCATCCACGCCTTCTCCGGTAAGTGCGGAGATGAACCGTGCGTCCGGCAATGCGTCCTTGAGCTCTTCGCGCTCGACCGGCCGAATTGCGTCCGCCTTATTGAGTACTGTCCAGACAGGCGCCCTCGGATCAGCATCGAGTTCGGCCGCCTCGAGCAGAGATGGCGGGGTTCGCTCGGTCGCGTCAGCGAGGTAGACGATTAGATCCGCATCCTTGAGCGCACGAAGTGCGGTACCGCGCATCGCGCGTTGCAGTTCGTATCGCGGGTTGAGGAGGCCGGGCGTGTCCAGAATTATCATCTGGATGTCGCCCTCGGTGTGAATACCGACGACCCTGTCCCGTGTGGACTGCGGCTTTTCGCTGACAATCGCGAGTTTTTCCCCCATCACACGGTTGAGCAGGGTGGATTTGCCCGCGTTTGGCTTTCCGACGACGGTGACGATTCCTGCTTTTGGCATCTTGTAAGGTTAGCGGATGCGAGTGACCGACGTTATTGCGGTGTCGAGACCGTGCGCGGCGCGGCCGTGTTCGTAGCTCACTTCATGGATTGAGCCGCTATACCAACGGAAACGCCCCATGCAGCGAGCCGCATGGGGCGTTTCTCATAGGTGCCGGCGATG
>JBDTMO010000896.1:0-2203 GCA_039934235.1 bacterium
TGGCGGCGACGCGTGCACTCGCGTCGCTCGCCAAGCAGGATGTACCCGATTCCGTCGCGGCACTGTATGGGCTGCGCAATGTGCACTTCGGACCGAAGTACCTCATTCCCTTCCCGTTCGACCCACGGGTATTGCTGTGGGTGGCACCGGCGGTGGCTTGGGCAGCGGTCGCAAGCGGTGTCGCGCGCGAGTTCATCGATCTCGAGGGCTATCGCGAGCAGCTCGAGGAGCGTCTCGGTCGCGCGCGCGGGATCATGCGTGGGTTGATCAATCGCGCCATGCGCGATCCCAAGCGCATCGTGTTTCCGGAAGGCGAAGAACCCAAGATCATTCGCGCCGCGTCCATCCTCGTGGACGACGGTATCGCGTATCCAATCCTCCTCGGCAATCGCGCCACGATCGAGCGCCTCGCGGCGGAGCATCGCATTCCGCTCGACGGCATCGTCATCGATGACCCCGCGACATCGACGAGCCGCGATGCGTACGCGCACTACATGTGGCAGTTGCGGCAGCGCAAGGGATTGTCGCTCGACGAAGCCCGCCGCCAACTCTTCAACGGCAATTATTTCGGTTCATGCATGGTCGCGCGTGGCGATGCCGACGCATTGCTCTCTGGCGTCACCATGCACTATCCCGAAACGATTCGCCCCGCGCTCCAGGTCATCGGCGCGCATCCGAGCGCAAAGCTCGTGAGCGGCATGTACATGCTCGTGACGGAGCGCCACGTGGTGTTCTGCGCGGACACCACGGTCAACATCGATCCGACGGCGGAGCAGGTGGCGCAGATCGCATTCGCCGCGAGCCGCATTTGTCGCACGATGGGCGTGTCGCCTCGCATCGCAATGTTGTCGTTCTCGAACTTTGGATCCGTCAAGCATCCCGATGCCGAGAAGATGGCGCGGGCCGCGCAGATCCTGAAGGAGCGCGATCCGTCGCTCATCGTCGATGGGGAAATGCAGGCGGACACTGCGTTCGACCCGGAAATTCTTACGCGTGACTATCCCTTTAATACGCTCAAGGAACAAGCAAACGTCCTGATCTTTCCAAACCTGAGCGCGGGAAATATCGCGTACAAGCTGTTGCATCACCTCGGCGGCGCCACAGCCATCGGCCCGATCCTCGTGGGCATGCGCCGTCCCGTGCACGTGCTGGAACGCGGCGCGGACGTGCAGGACATCGTCAACATGGCCGCTGTGGCCGTCGTGGACGCGCAGGAACGCACTCAGTCGGTGGAGCCCGCCTTTGCAGCCGCGAGCCCCGCACCAACTGTCTTCTCGAAACTCTAAGCTGGGGCGAATGCGCTTCGCGCAGCCTCGGCGTCACCAAAGGAACCTGCAGCAATGGCCACAGAAACTACGCCTGAGATTGAATCGAGCCTCGACGGAAGCCTGACCGCGCAAGGACTCGCACCAACCGGAACGGTGCACTGGAACCACGTTGCGCCCTTGCTGATCCAGCACGCCATCGAGCGCGGCGAAGGTCAGCTCGCGGACATGGGGCCGTTCGTCGCAGTGACAAGGCCCCATACGGGTCGGTCGCCCAACGACAAGTTCGTTGTCAAGGAACCTGCCTCCGAGGCCGACGTCGACTGGGGCAAGGTCAATCAGCCCATCACGCCAGAACAGTTCGCCGTATTGCGCGCCGATGTGCAGCAGTACCTGAACGAGCGTGAGGCCTTGTTCGTACAGGACCTCTACTGCGGCGCCGACCCGAAGTATCGCCTTTCCGTTCGGTACGTCTCACCGAACGCGTGGCACATGGCGTTCGTCCGCAACATGTTCGTGCGTCCGGAGCTCGCGGCGCTCAAGGACTTCGCGCCCAATTTTACGGTGCTGCATGCGCCTGAATTCCAGGGCGATCCCGAAAGGCACGGCACGCGCACCGGAACCTTCATCGTGCTGAATCTCGCCGAGCGGATGATTCTCATCGGCGGAACGCGCTACGCTGGCGAATTGAAGAAGTCGATGTTCACGGTCATGAACTACTACATGCCGAAGCAGGGCGTGCTGTCCATGCACTGCTCCGCGAACATTGGGCCCGCTGGAGACACAGCGCTCTTCTTCGGCCTGTCCGGCACCGGCAAGACGACGTTGTCCGCAGATCCGGCGCGCTCCCTCATCGGCGACGACGAACATGGTTGGGCGCCCGAAGGCACGTTCAACTATGAAGGCGGCTGTTACGCGAAAGTCATCAACCTTTCGCC
>JBDTMO010000897.1:0-2192 GCA_039934235.1 bacterium
CAATTTCCTCGTGCGAGTAGCCTTCGACATCATGCAACACGAACGCGCGACGCACTCCCGGCGGCAATGCGGCAACCGCCCGCTCGAGGTCGATCGCCGTACCGACGTCTTGCGGCACCGAAATGCCCGAGAGCGACGCATCCGCGTCGTCGGCATCGTCATCTGCAAGCGACACGCGGGAGAGCCGGCGCCGCTCGCTCCGACGTTGCATGAGCAGCGCGTTCACGGCGATGCGATGCAGCCACGTCGTGAGCTTTGCGTCTCCCCGAAACTGCGGTAGTGCTTCCCACGCCCGCACGAACACATCCTGCGTCAGGTCGCGCGCCTTCGCCTTGTCGGCCGTGAGTCGTAGACACAGGGCGTAGATTCGCCCTGCATGCTCGCGATAGAGCGCCTCGAACGCCTTCTCGTCACCGCGCTGCGCCCGCGACGCGAGCGCCGAGTCGATGCTCGGGCTCGCGTCCGACGCAGTACGCGGCACGGTGAAGGGGAGTACGGTGGCCATCTCGTCGGTTGGATGCCGGTCGGTGACCGGGCGTTTATCGGACACACCGCAAGGATGCGCCTAAATGCTTAGCCGAGGAAGGAGCACGGGGCGAGCGCGGAGTTGTGCACTGACCAGTTGTACCCGCGCTCCCTTCGCTGCGCTCAGCGGTTACACTCCCCGCATGGTTCCATCGCCGCTTCCCCCCGGCCCACGCGCCAGATATCCGGGTCAATTGGGGCTCGCGCTCATGCGCAGGCCGCTCGAGTTCCTGCCCGCACTCAAGGAGGACTACGGCGACGTCGCGCTGTTTCACATCGGCCGCCAGCCGTTCGTACTCCTCAGCCATCCCGACCAGATTCGCGATGTGTTCGTTACGCACGGCCGACAGTTTCACAAGGGCCGAGGGCTCGAACGCGCCAAGATGCTCATTGGCGAAGGGCTCCTGACGAGCGAAGATGAATTTCACCTGCGCCAGCGACGGCTCGCCCAGCCGGCATTCCATCGAGCGCGCGTTGCTGCGTATGGCGAAACAATGGCCGCCTATGCCGAGCGACGGAGCACGCTGTGGCGCGACGGCGAGGTGCTCGACATTTCGCGCGAGATGGCCGCATATACGCTCGCGGTCGTCGGCAAGACACTCTTCGACGCCGACATCGAACGGGAAGCGCACGAAATCGGCGAGGCACTCGGCGCCGCCATCGCGGCGTTCAACTACTCCGTGTTTCCCTTTGGCGAATTGCTGATGAAGTTGCCCTTTCCGGCCGCGCGCCGGTTCCGGCTAGGGCGCAAGCGGCTGGACGAGACCATCTATCGGATGATTGCCGAGCGCCGCGCCGCCGGTGACGATCGCGGCGATCTGCTGTCGATGCTGCTCCTCGCGCACGACACCGAGGGTGACGGCTCTGGGATGAGCGACCTCCAGTTGCGCGACGAAGTGATGACGCTTCTGCTGGCCGGTCACGAGACGACCGCCAATCTGTTGACGTGGAGCTTCTATTTATTGTCGCAGCATCCCGAGGCAGAAGCACGACTTCACGCCGAGGTGGACGCACTCGGCGACGCACCGTGCGGTGCGGATGACATGGTGCGTCTTCCGTACGCGCGCGCCGTGATTGCCGAAGCGATGCGGTTGTATCCGCCGGCGTACATTGTCGGGCGCCGCGCACTCGCGGAATACAGTCTCGGCGAGTTCGCCATTCCGGCGCGCACCGTCGTCTTGATGAGCCAGTGGATCGTGCATCGCGACGGGCGATGGTGGCCCGACGCGACGCACTTTCAACCCGAACGGTGGTTGACGGGTGGAACCGCGCTCGATCCTAGTCGGCCCAAGTTTTCGTATTTCCCGTTTGGCGCTGGCACGCGTGTCTGCATCGGCGAGCAGTTCGCCTGGATGGAAGGCACGCTCGCGCTGGCCACGTTTGCACGTCGCTGGCGGTTGCGGCTCGTCGATGGACATCCCGTGGTGCCTCAGCCGATCGTGACGCTCCGAGCGCGACACGGCATGCGGATGGTCACGCACGCACGCTGAGCGGCGACGTCGAGAAGTTGCGGTAGAGATCAGCCGGATCGTCATAGATCGCAATGGCGCCGCTGAACGCGTCGTCTGTCCACCATCCCCCGCAACGCAAGGCGATTGCTGACACGCGTGCGCGCGTTGCGGCTTCGATGTCGTATGGTGTGTCGCCAATGAGGATGCCTTGCGACG
>JBDTMO010000898.1:0-2192 GCA_039934235.1 bacterium
GCGCGAGCGTTTCTTCGAGCTTGACAATGCCTCCTTTCGCGCGCTCCTGCCAAAGCGGACGCGTCATGGCCACCACTTCCTCCACCATGACGGAGAGATCGACGGCCTCATCGCGTGAGCCGAGCAACGGTTCCTGCCGTATGAAACGGCCAACGCGCGCCGCCGTGGCCGCACCGGTCTCGGCCGCGCGGGCAATGCGAACCGCGTAATCGCGGACGGCGACTGGATTCTCGGCGTTCATTTCGAGCAGGTACGCCGCGGCCATGATCGGGTTGAGGGCGTTATTCACGTCGTGCATCACGCCGGCCGCGAGCTGTCCCACCGCGGCGAGGCGGCGATCGCGCGAGGCGGCTTCCTGCAGTGCGAGCAATTCGCCCGTGCGCTCCTGCACCATGCGCTCGAGCCGCTCCGCTTCGGTGCGCACCTGTTGCTCGAGCCGTGTTCGCTCGGTGACGTCGCGCTCGACCGTTACGGCACCACGAACGCGACGGTGTGGATCGTACAGTGGGTTCGAGTTGACTTCGATGACGGCCGGGGTGCGGCCTGGTCCGCGTCGCACCTCGAGCGTTTCGCCGCGAACGCGTTCGCCGCGTAGCGCGCGTGCGGTTGGGTGCTCATGTACGAACAGTGTCGTACCACTGAGTGTACGAGGGCGGTCCAGCTGCCACAGTTCACGTAAAGTCTGCGGTCGCGTGCTGCCGTGTTCCTGCTGAGCCTGTGCGTTCGTGCGAACAGTGCCGCCGTCGGCGTCCACCACTCGCACGGAATCGGGAAGCACGTCGAAGATCGATTCGAGCTGAGCCACGCTGCGCGCGAGGTCTTCGCGCAACTCTTCGCGCTCGGTTACGTCGCTGCCCGCGAACAGGACGCCGCGACCACCATGTGCGTCGATAAGGGGAACGAACGTCGCTTCGACCAGCCGCCTGCCGCCGCGGTGCTGAAAGGGCACGCGCACCGACACGACGGGCACGCCACCGGCCGCGATGTCAACCTGTTCCGTGAGGTCGGCCAGCGCATTGGGGAACGCATCATAGATGGATCGCCCAATCGCCTGCGCCACGTCGAGCCCCGTCAGGTCACGATAGCGCGCATTCGTTGCAATCAGGGCGAGCGTGCCATCGAATACGGCGACCGCGAGCGGCACCGCCTCGAGCAACGCGTCGAGACGAGCATGCTCGGCACTGTTGGCATCGGGTGCGCCGTCGATGGCGGAGGTGAGCATCCTTGAAAGCTACGGGTGATGACGGGCGACGCCACATATTCTTCGCGGTTCTCGCGAAGTCAATGCGCCTTGTCACCGTCCGGGGTGATGAGCCGAGCCCCGCGCTCGTACGTGAAATAGGCGTATCCCCACTCGAGCAGTACGCTCAACCGGTTGCGGAAGCCGGCGAGATACATGATGTGCACGAACAGCCAGAGCCACCACGCAAGGCCGCCTGTCACCTTGAGCCAGCCAAAATCGGCGATCGCTCGGTGACGTCCGATGGTCGCGAGGTCGCCCTTGTTGCGATAGCGAAACGGAACCCGCTCACGATGCTCCAACGAGCGACGAATATTTTTCGCCGCGCGCGCTCCCATCTGCATTGCCGCTGGCGCAACGCCGGGCACCGCCTTTCCGTCGGTGGAAATCGACGCCAGGTCACCAACGACGAACACGTCCGGGTGCCTCGGAATGCTGAGATCAGCCTCCACGATCACGCGTCCCATGCGATCGACCGGTGCACCGAGTGTGGCGCCAATTGGCGACGCCGCGTTGCCGGCGGCCCACAGCACAGTCTGTGCGCGAATCGTTTCGCTCGACCCAACGTGTACGACGCCGGGCTCGAGGCCCGTGACCCGCGCGCCGAGCCGGACGTTGACGCCAAGGGCGACAAGGTCGAGTCGCGCATGCTCAGCGAGTGCGGCAGGATACGTCGGCAAGATTCGCTCGCCGCCCTCGAGCAGCGTGACCTTCGCCTCCTGCGTGGCGATCCGCCGAAAGTCGCGCGCCACGGAATCTTTCGCGATCGTGGGCAGCATTCCCGCGAGTTCAACCCCCGTGGGGCCTCCGCCGATAATGACGAAGTTGAGCCACGCGGCGCGTTCGTCAGCGTCGTCCGTGAGTTCCGCTTGTTCGAATGCAGTGAGGATGCGGCGACGCAATTCCAGCGCGTCGTCGATGCTCTTGAGCCCAGGCGCAATTGGCTCCCATT
>JBDTMO010000899.1:0-2192 GCA_039934235.1 bacterium
AGAGCCCTTGCAGCGTGGCCGGTTGTCCGCCGGGGCGCGAGCACGCAATCAGCAGATAGCGCCCGTACTGAAAGAATGTCTTGACGAGCGTCGGGTCCTTTACGCCGAGTGACGCGATGCGCTCGTCGGTAGGAATGTCTGTCGGCGGCGACGTTGGCTCGATCTCGAGCGATACACGATCGAATAGCGCACGATGATCCGCGACGTGCGCGTCGCGCATCGCGGCGAAGCTCCTGCCCATTGCAGCGCGTAGCTGCGCCGAAGCAATCGCTCCAGGCTGTTTGCCCTCCCGCACTGGATGCTTGTCGAATCCATTGAAGCTTGTTGCAGCCGCAAGTCGCAATACGACTTCGTCGGCGCCTTGCACGTGAAGCTCACCTTGCTCGATCCACGCCTTGCCGCCCGTGGCCACTGCGGAGAGATGTGTCTCGAATGTCATGCCGCCCGTTTCGTCGTACTGCACGGGAAAGTCGCGATCGTGACCGCTCGGGTCGACGTTCGACGGGGCTTTGCCGATGAGCTTCAGTACATCACCGTCCATGGATAGACGATGACGCAGCTGAGTGTCCAGCGATGCGGTGAACGAAATCACTCCCGGCTTATCGGCTGATAATCGAATCGCGATCACCTGATCGGGATGCGACGCAAAGATCTCGCGCTTGTAACTCGTCGCGCCGATGCGATAGCTCACCTCGGTGACAGCCGATGCGATGTCGAGCTGGCGCCGATACCCACCGCGTGCCTGATCGCCATGCTCGAATGCGAGATAGAGATCGCCGAGCGGCTGATAGGACTGTGTGAACGGCCCCTGCATGCCGCGCGATGCGACGTCCGCCTCCGCAAACTTCTCCTCGGAAATCAGCCGCCGAACTTCGGCGAGCACGGCCGGCGCTTTGGGATTGTTCCAGTCTTTCGGACCACCTGACCACAGTGTGCCTTCGTTGAGCTGCAGCCGCTCGCGCTCGATTCCGCCGAAGACCATGGCGCCCAATCGGCCGTTGCCAATCGGAAGCGCTTCAACCCACTGCGCTGCGGGTCGCTTGTACCAGAGTGTGAGCGTGCTGTCCGCAAACTCCGGCGCCGTAGGCGGGGTCATTGCGCCCACAGGAGGCGTCCGGCTCACGAGCATCGAGCCCGCGAGGACGGCGGTCTGTAGCATGAACTCGCGACGTGTGACGCCGTTGGGCTCGGTCATGATCCTTGCTTGATTGTCATCCTGAGCGAGCGGAGCGAGTCGAAGGATCTGCACCGGTTGTCATCCCGAGCGAGCGCTGCACTGGGCTGTCATCCTGAGCGAGCGCAGCGAGTCGAAGGATCTGCACCTCGTACAGTTTGCGACACTGCGCCTTGTGAGCGCTGCGCGTAAACGATACTCTTGCCGCGCGATACTGAACAGACTCGCGATAAAATAACAAAGGTGCACAAACACGTTGATCATGCTGCGACCTGCCGCTCGACAAACAGTTTTTCCGTGGCGGCGTGTCGCGGCGCTCATCGTTGCCTTGGCGAGCTCCGCGCCGGCGCAACAGCCGGCGACACTCGCGTGGCCCGCAATCACCCGCGACACGAAGCCGTGGACGCGATGGTGGTGGCTCGGCAGCGCTGTCGACAAGCTGAATCTCACCGCGCAAATCGACGAGTTGAGTCGCGCTGGGTTCGGTGGTGTCGAAGTCACCGTGATCTATGGCGCCCAAGGCGCTGACTCCGCGTACATACCGTACCTGACGCCGCGGTGGGTCGAGATGATCGCGCACACGGCCACGGAAGCGCATCGTCACGGTATGGGGCTCGATCTTCCGCAGGGTTCTGGTTGGCGCACTGGCGGCCCGTCCGTTGTGCCGGCGGACGCGAACGCGTCGCTCACGATTCGCGTCGACAGTGCGAATGGCGGCGACACGTGGACCGCGGACCTCACCGGACGTCGCATCAATGCAATCGTCGCGGTGTCTGGCGACGGTCAGAGCGTTGCGATCCCGACCTCGACGGCTGTCGCGCGTTGGCGCGCGCCAACGGGTAAGTGGCTCATCTATACCGCCGAGACGCGCTTTTCTGGCGACAACGTCAAGCGGCCCGCGCCCGGCGGTGAAGGTCCGTCGATCGATCCGTTCTCAGCGACAGCGACTGCGCACTACCTCACCATGTTCGGCGGGCGGACGGCAGTGCTCGACGCGCATCGACCGCTCTTCGACGCG
>JBDTMO010000900.1:0-2189 GCA_039934235.1 bacterium
CGCGCCGTGCTGAAGAGCCCCGCGTGACCGGAAACCTCGCCGAGCGCGTACGCGTTCTCGTCGTGCACTTCGCCGACGAGATGACGACCGCGCCATGGGTCGTTCTCGGTCGGTGCGATGCGATATCGCAGCGACACGGGCGGTTTGTAACGCGTATCCGTCATGCCGAGTGGTGTAAAGACATGCCGCGCAAGATACGCGTCGAGCTTCTCGCCACTCACGCGCTCGACGATTTTCCCAAGGAGGATGGCGCCAATGTCGCTGTACACCATGCGCACGCCTGGCAACGTGTCGAGCGGCGTTGCAAAGAAGAGTTTGAGCGTGGAGTCCGGCGACGCATTTTCCTTGTAATACGTCTTGAACGCTGGCAGTCCGCTCTGGTGCGTAATCAGGTGCCGCACCGTGACTTTCTCCTTGTTCACGCCGGTCCAATCGGGCAGATACTTCTGCACCGGCGCGTCGAGGTCGACTTTGCCGCGCTCGACGAGTTGCATCATGGCGGACGTCATGCCAACGACTTTCGTGAGCGACGCGAGATCCCACAGCGTAGAGACCGTCGTCCTGGTCCGCGAGCCCCAGTCTTGCGTGCCCGCGGTGACGGTGACCAACGGTCCTGTCCGCGTGCCGATCACCGCCACGGCGCCCGGAAAGGCACTGTCGGCCACGGCGCGATCGAGAATGCGTTGCAGCGTGTCGTGCAGTGCGCGGCGGACGGCCACCGCACTGGCGTTGTTCGCGCGGGCCTTGCCGTGCGCGGGTGTGTCGGCCGTTCGGGATTGCGCGGATCCTCGCTCCGGAAGGAGGAGGACGCTTATCGTCCCGATCACCGCGCATAGCGATGTCAGGTGAATGCGGGGATGTCTACGACGCATGGAGGAGCAAGATGTCCCGAGTGAATGGAGTGATCTGTGTCTGTCTCGCGCTGACTGTGATGAACTGCGGGCAGTTCGGACGCAAGGTGGCGAGCGATGCCGGTGGCGCAATCACGCCGGACTCTCCCTTCCCAATTCGCGACACCGCGAAAATCTGGCGAGTGGCATCGACGCGCCTAGTGGCCTCATCGTCCATTCCAGTACTCTTCGGCGGCAATGGCGACTCCTGACAGCGGCGTGCGCGGGCGCGACGGCGCTCATCGTCGATCCGCAGGACATCGGCACGAGGACATGAACGTACGTCGGATCGGTAGTGTATGCGATGCGCGCCGCGGCGCGCAATCACCTCACGAGCGGGCCATTGCGCGCGCAAATGGTGACCCGGACGAAATCGTCGCGCGTGAGAGGGACGGCGTCGCTGAGTGGGTCAGGAAGGTGGCGCCATTTCGTCTCGACGAGTAACCTCCAGCAGGCGCCACCGTTTCGCGCACACGTCTTGCAACTGGCGCTCTCGACAAGAGCCACCGACCGATCACCATGAGGAGTTGTTCCATGAGAGCTTCGCCGAGAGCCGTACTGATTGCCCTCGCGCTCGCAACCGCTTCCGCGTGCGGAGGGCGTACGGTGGAGGTTCGCACCGCGCCGGTTGTGTCCACTGAAATGTCGGTGCAGGTCACCAACAATCTGAGTCAGGCCGTGAACGTCTACGCCACGCCGACCGGAGGCGCGGAACTTTTCCTTCGCCAGGTGCCGGCGAACACCGTCGAGAAAGTGCCGGTGCAGGGCATCGCGAGTGGGTCGAAAGTCACGTTCAAGGCTGTCACGGTCGATGCGTCGCGCACCTATCAGAGTCGCGACATCACGCTGGCTGGGTTGTATGTGTGGAGCGTTCCCTGATCGCTCCTTCACAGTCCGGCGTCGTGCGCGTAGCCGAAGGCGGTGAGTCGTCGACGTGTCATCGAGGGTACATACCACAAGTCGAACGAGCTGCGCCTGTCGCTGGTTGCTCGACGTGGTGACCCTGCATACCTTTCCGGGCCGGAGCCCACTCTCCGGCCCGTACGTTTTATCGCCACTCGTCACCGCGGCGCGCCCGGCCGGCTGCGGGACCTCTGCGCGCTTCGGAGCTGCATGACGCTTCTGCCCGACTGGGTAAAAAACGGCTATCTGCGGCTCATCGATCCAGTGGCGGACTGGCTGGTGGAGCGGCGCGTTCATCCGAACACCATTACGGTATTCGGCACGCTGTGCACCGTGGTCGGGGGCATCATTTACGCCACCGGGCACATCAAGACGGGCGGATGGTTTCTTTCGCTC
>JBDTMO010000901.1:0-2187 GCA_039934235.1 bacterium
GCACGTCGTGCTCGATGGTCTCGTTCGCGCGGAGCGTGACACGAAACGAATCCGTCGCGAAACCCAGACGTTTGACCGATACCGTATATGTGCCTGCAGGTAGGCGAGAGAGGACGTACGCCCCGCCGCTACCGGAGTATGTCGCGAGTCGCGCGCCACTCGGCAGGAGGATCGCCGACGCGATGCCGACGCCGGCCGAGTCTGTCACTCGGCCGCGAATGGCGCCTTCGCCGTCGCGCTGCGCCAATGCTTGAATCGCGGTTGCGGCCAATAGCAACGCTGCGCCCGCCAGCGTGACGATGGCCTTGGCGACAGATTCAGCAGTGATCGAGCGACGGCCAGTGCGACTCCGAACTGATGGATGGAACCCGCGCGCTGCGATTCCCGATGTCATGACCGGATGCCTCGTCAGAATGTCGATGTGTTGCTCGATCGGCAATTTTGGACGAGGCAGTAACGAGGTCAGTATCGCACCGCCACGAAGGTGTAACGCGCTCACGACTACTCGGACCGCAACGCCTCATTGGGATCCACGCGCGTGGCGCGCCGCGCAGGAAGCAGACATGCGAGCACCGAGACAGTCACCAGCAACGCCACGCTGCCACCGAAGACGACCGGATCAGTCGGCGTCACATCATAGAGCGACGCACGAAGAATCCGCGTACTCGCGAGCGCAAGCAGCACGCCGACACAGAGCCCGAACAACGGCAGCGCCATTCCTTCGCGCAGTACCAACTGCACGATCTCCGACCGCCGAGCGCCGAGCGCCATGCGAATGCCGATCTCGCGCGTGCGCGTCGACACCGAGTACGCCACCACCGCGTAGATCCCCGCCGACGCAAGCACAATTGCGAGCGCCGAGAAGGCGCCGAACAACCAGGCGTCGAAGCGGTGACGAGCCCACGAGCTGCCAATCAATTCACCGAGCGGCTTTACCTCCGTCATCGGCAGATCAGGCTCGACGCTCGCAATTGCCTTACGCAGCTGCGGGACAATCGCGATCGGCTCGCCAGTCGTGCGAACGAAGTAGTAGCGCCACGCATAGGTGAACTGCGCGTACGGTGTGTAGAACTCGTTCTTGTTCGGCCGCTCGTCGAGCGCTTCGGTCGCAATATCGTTGACCACACCGACAACCACCGCGCTCGAATCCGCATTGGCCCACGTCCCCGAACTGCCGAACCACACGCGCTTCCCGAGCGGATCTGCGTTAGGCCAGAACGTCCGCGCCGCAGACTCGCTAACGATCGTGACCTTCTGCCGCCCCGCGATGTCGCCGTCGTCAAATGCACGACCGGCCAGCACGCGCATGCCGAGCGTCTTGAAGTGGTCCGGTGCGACGTAGTGCCGGTTCACCCGCGGCGCGTCAGCATCCGGCACCACCGGCTGCCCGACGATGTGCGCGAGGCTCCGTGCACTGCCACTTACCGGCGCGCCTCCGTCGACCGTCGCGCTCTCGACGCCTGGCACACTCGTGATGGCCGCCAACACGCGCGCGATGTGCGCGGGCGCTGCGCTCGGCGGCACACGAACCTCGGCGGGACGCAACAGGAACGTCAGCACGTGCGACGATTCGACACCGAGGTCGGTGTTCCGCATGCGGCTGTAGCTCGTGATCATCAGTCCACCGCTCACGAGCAGCAGCACCGCGAGCGCCGCCTCGAGCGCGACAACCGCACCGCGGAGCGATGGACGTCTTAGCGTTCCTCCTCCTTCCGACATCCCGCGTGCGCCCGCGCGAAGGCCCGCGAGCAGATCGCTCCGCATCATGCTGATCGCCGGAATGCATCCGACAATGAGCGCAGTCGTCAACGTTAGCGCCGCGCCGAACAGCGCGCCGCGTGCCCCGAATGACGGCTCGTCGAAGCTGCCAAGTGCGCCGTGAAGACTTCGCCCAGCCCAGAGGTCGTCGGGGACATAGATGGCGCGACTGATCAACGCTGCGACGGCGACGCCGACGACGCCGCCGATCAGCGCGAGCACCACCCCTTCGCCGACGAGAAAGACGAACGAACGCCATGCACCCGCGCCGAGCGCCGCGCGCACCGCCGCTTCCCGACGTCGCGTTGCCGCTCGGCCCAACAGAAGGTTGGCTGCGTTTGCGCACGCGAGCAGGTGCAGCAGCGCGACTGCCGTGAGCAGCGCGAGCACCGAACGTCGCGTCGAAGGTTCGCTGCGCATCTCGTTGAT
>JBDTMO010000902.1:0-2183 GCA_039934235.1 bacterium
TCGACATCATCACCAAGCCGTGATTCCCATGCGCACACGAAGCCCGTTCCTCATGGCCGCACTCTGCGCGCTCACGCCCCTCACGACGGCGTACGCGCAGGCAACGCTGGCCTCCCGCGTCGCGCAGGTTCGAGACGGCGTCGTCCACATGCAGTTCGACGCACGCCCCGGCGTCTGTGGTGATGGGAAGAACACTGTCGGCTACCGGCAGGCGCTGTTCGCACGCGAGTACTCCAACTTCGGGCGCTGGACTGATCGGCGCTGCGTGCCCGGTCCTCTTCGCGTGTCGCTCACCGTTGCCGGCGGCGAAGTCACCCAACTGCAGACGCAGGTCGGTGGCGCATGGCCTGCGACAAGCGCCCGCGTCGCCGATCTTGGTACCGTCGCGCCACGTGAAGCGTCGACGTACCTCTTCTCGCTCGTACCGCGATTGGAGTCTGAGTCGAGAAAGGAGCGTCTGCTCCTGCCGGCAGTGCTGGCGGAGGACGCCGTTGTCATTGCGCCACTGCTTGCGCTCGCACGAGATGATTCGCGCCTCGAATCTACGCGCCGGCAAGCGGTGCAATGGCTTGGCCTCTTAGGCGACGCGACCGTTGTACCACCACTTGTCGCACTCGCCAAGGACGCATCGGACGACGACAACGGCGACAAGCCGGGCAAGAAGGGGCTCGCAAGCTCCGCGGTCGCAGCACTGAGCTATCTCGACGACAACGCGGGAATTCCCGCGCTCATTCAACTCGCGCGTAATGCGCCACTTGGTACGCGACGCAACGCCGTGTTCTGGCTTGGACAGAACGGCGACCCCCGCGGCCTGCGCACGCTGCACACGGTCATCGAGGACACCAAGGAAGATGCGCGCGTTCGCAAGTACGCGATCTTTTCTCTCGGTAACAGCGACGAGGTGCCGGCCGCGGAACACGACTATCTCCGCTCCGTGTACGCTCGGCTCGACAGCGATCAGTTGAAGGAGGCAGTGTTCCAGGCCATGAGCAGCGACGAGCAGGCTGGCGGCCGGTGGCTCGTCGAGCGCGCCCGGGATTCCCATGAGTCGCTCAAGCTGCGTAAGAGCGCACTGTTCTGGGCCGGCCAGCGCGAAGGAACATCGACCGCGGACATCGTTTCGCTGTTTCGCGATGTGGACGAACCCGCACTGCGCGAACACGCCATCTTCGTCCTGTCACAGCGCCAGGACGACGCGTCCGTCGACGCGCTCATGCGCATTGCGCGAGCGGATAGCGACAGTCGCATGCGCGGCAAGGCGCTGTTCTGGCTGGCGCAAAAGCACGATCCGCGCGTCACGAAGCTCATCAGCGACATCGTCCTGAAGTGATCATGCGCACCCACTCAATCGCGCGATGGAGTGTCGTCTCCTTCATCGCCATCGCACCGGCACTACACGCACAATCACTCGCGAGCCGCGTGAGTGCAGTCGGCAACGGCGCAGTGAACTTTCATTTCGCCGCGCGTGCCGGTGTGTGTGGCAACGGCAGGAACTTCATGCGCATCGGGCATTCGTATCATGGCGCCTGGTCGAGCGACGTCCGCTCGGAACGGTGCGATGCCGGCCCGGTGCAGGTTCGTTTAGCGGTCCACGATGGCGACGTCGAGCGCGTCGAGACGTGGGCCGGCACCATGCGAACGCGCGACGGCAAGGATCTCGGCGAAGTATCATCGAAGGAGAGTGCACAATACCTCCTTGGCATCGCTGCGCGCGCGAACAGCGGCGCGAGTTCGAAGGCCATCCTGCCAGCGGTGCTTGCGGACAGCGCCACCGTGTGGCCTACGCTGCTCGTGATTGCGCGAGACTCCGCCACACGGTCACGCGCGACGCGACAGGATGCAGCCTTCTGGCTCTCACGCTTTGCGACGAGCGCGCTCGCCGGCAAGGGCCACGACCTGCTCGACGACAACGACAACGACGACGAGAGCGACAACGAAAGCCTGAAGAAGCACGCGGTGTTCGTGCTGTCGCAGTTGCCGCATGGCGAAGGTGTGTCGGCGTTGCTCGACGTCGCGCGCTCCAACGCAGATCGAAAAGTTCGTGGCCAGGCGCTCTTCTGGCTCGGCCAGAGTGGCGACGGGAGGGCACTCGCGCTCTTCGAGTCGCTGCTGAGGAGTTGACCCCCCCTGTCATCCTGAGCGAGCGCAGCGAGTCACTTGTCATCCTGAGCGAGCGCAGCGAG
>JBDTMO010000903.1:0-2177 GCA_039934235.1 bacterium
CGCGGGTGGCGCTCGAGCGCGTTGCGGGGTCTCAGTTGCGGCGGGAGCTGGCGCAGCAGCTCACACCGGGGTTCGATCGCTTCGCGGCACGCCATGACGACGTGGTGAACGCACTCACTGCAAATGGCGGCTGGCGACTCACGCTCTCGAATGATCCGTTCGAGGCACTGGCTTTGCTGGAGCGTTTGCTCGAGGAGAGTTGACGCCACCAGTGTCATCCTGAGCGAGCGTAGCGAGTCGAAGGATCTGCACCAATTGCGATGATTGCAAAGCGAACGAGTGTCCGTGTTGTTGCGCCGCCAGAAGTGCAGATCCTTCGACTCGCTTCGCTCGCTCAGGATGACATCTAGTGCTTTGCTTCGCTCAGGACGACAAATTCGCTGAGGATGACGACTGGCCGAGCCCCAGTACAGATTCGTAAATTCTCTACCTGTAAACATCTCATTGCCAACGCGAATTCTGATGCCGTCGTCCGCAGGTCGTGCCTTGCTTCGCTGCGCTGCACTCGCTGGTGCGCTCATATTCGGCGCGCTTGCGTTGCCGGCGCAGCAGCAACTGCCCACGACGGAGCAGGCCAAGCGGCTACTCGCGACGCGGCCCGATCTCGTCGCGCAACTCCGTCGCGAAATTGCATCGAGCGGCCTCACGCCCGATCAGATTCGTGCTCGGCTCCGCGCCGCAGGCTATCCCGAAGACATACTCGACGCGTATATCGGGCCGAGACGTTCAGGCGTCGACTCCACAAAGGCCGACCTACCGACCGTCGACATGCTTGATGCCGTCGGATCGCTCGGTATCAGCGACACCGTCGATACGGCCGAACTGCGCCAACTCGTCCGTAGCCGAGTGCGCGCATTGCGCGACTCACTTCCCGACACCGAGCGCACGGTTCGCGATCGACGGCTGATGGATTCCGCAGACGACACGCTCTCGTTCGCAGATACGCTTGTCGAGACGGATTCACTGGGACTACTGCGCATGACGCCAGTCCGGCGACGCCGACGCGTCGTCGCGTCTGATAGTGGTTTTACGCTCTTCGGGCTCAGCGTCTTCAACCAGCAAACCACACAGTTCGATCCGAACCTGGCTGGGCCTGTCGATGCCAATTACCGCCTCGGGCCAGGCGACCGGATCGTCCTGATCCTCACTGGCGACGCAGAGCGATCGTACACGCTCGATGTCACGCGCGAAGGCTTCATCGTTATTCCAGGCGTTGGTGAGATTGCCGTTGCCAACCTCACGCTCGGACAACTCGAAGACATACTCTATTCGCGTCTTGGCCGCGTGTATTCCGGTCTAAGACGAGGCCCCGGTGCCACAACACATTTCTCCATCAACCTCGCTCGACTGCATAGCAATCAGGTCTATGTCCTTGGCGACGTCGCGCAGCCGGGGAGCTTTCGTGTGTCGAGTGCCGGAACGGCGCTCACTGCCCTTTACGCGGCAGGTGGCCCGACGGTAAATGGCGGCATGCGACGCGTCGAAATTCGGCGTGGTGGCCGTCTTGTCGATTCGCTCGATCTCTACGACTACTTTCTTCGCGCGGATGGCTCGCACGACCCTCGTCTCCAGTCTGGAGACGTCGTGTTCGTGCCGGTGCACGGCCCGCGTGTGCGCGTGCTAGGCGAAATCGTGCGTCCCGCGACGTACGAACTTCGCCGCGGCGAGACGCTCGCCGACCTTCTACGATCAGCGGGCGGCTTTACAGCCGAAGCGGCGAGGCGACGTGTGCAGATCTCGCGCATCCTGCCGCCGAGCCAGCGCGACACGACAGGTCGCGCGCGCGTCGTCATTGATATCGCGTCCGACCAGTTTGCGTCGGGCACTGGTCCGGCGTATCAACTCGAACCAGGCGACGTTGTCCGCGTGTTCGGCGTGGACGAGCGCGTGGGCCGTCGCGTGAAGGTCGCTGGCGACGTCTGGACCCCAGGCGACTTTGGGTTTACGGCAGGAATGCATCTCTCGGACGCCGTTCGCCTGTCAGGCGGCATCAAGCCCGATGCCTATCTTGGCCAGGTGCTCGTGTCGCGTTTGCGCGGTGCGGATTCGTCCCGTTTTCAACTGCGCACTGCGTTCGCCGACAGTACGGGTCGCCTCACAGACGATCTCGTTCTTCGCGAGGACGATGAAGTTCGCATCTTTTCGGTGAGCGAGTTTCGTCGCGTCGAATGGGTCGC
>JBDTMO010000904.1:0-2175 GCA_039934235.1 bacterium
ACGGCCACTGGTACCTCGCGGCGCGTGATGTCGAGAAGAACGCCCTGCGCAACTTTCGCGTTAGCCGAATGGCCAAGGTGCGCGCCAATGCGCAGAAGGCGGGCACGAGCGACTACGAGATCCCGCCGAACTTCTCCCTCCGCGCACACGCGCGATCGCGCCAGGCGTGGGAGATCGGCGATGGCGACACGTACGAGGCGGTCGTGGAGTTTACCGGCGCGACGGGCGCCGCAATGGCCGCCGCGGCGCTTGGCCGCATAGACGAATCGGCGCCCTCCTTACGAAGGTTCGACGTGCGTCGGACCGACAGCTTTGCACGCTGGCTCTTCACATTCTCAGGCGAGGCAAAGCCGGTTGCGCCACAAGTGCTGCTGACGGCGTATGCCGGCATCGTTCGTGAGACGCGCTCCCTCTACGAGGCGCAGTGATCCATGGCTGATACCGCGGCAGCGCAGTTGCGACGCATGCTTCATTTGATCCCGCGGCTGGCGGACGACGAGGATCATGCGCTCGACGAAGTGGCAGTCGCAGCCGGCACGACACCTAAGGAACTGCTGAAGGACCTTGTTTCCATCTCCGAACGGTTCGACGCGCCCGGTGCTTTCGTGGAAGGAGTCTCCATTCTCGTCGAGGAGCAAACGGTCAGCGTGCACGCGAGCCACTTTCACCGGCCCATGCGTCTTACGATGCCGGAGCTCTGTGCGCTCGAGTTGGGACTCACGCTGCTGAGGCGCGAACGGACGCCAGCAGAGCAGGCGCCAATCGATCGCGCGCTGGAGCGACTGCAGTTGACGATCAGCCAGGTACCGACCAACGATCGCCACGAGGGAACGCGTTACGCCGACTTGGCCGACGCCGGATCAGCGACGCATCTCGCCGCACTTCGCTCGGCCGTGCGCACTCATCGCAAGGTGCGCCTTCGTTATCGCGCGGGCGGCGCAACCGAGAGCACCACACGTACGATCTGCCCTCAGTCGCTCGCCTATGCGGAGCAGATGTGGTATGTGGTGTCGACGAGCGACGAAGGGTTGCGCTTCTTCAGGCTTGACCGGATTGAAGATGTCGAGGCCACAACAGAGGAGTTCGAGCCCGACATCGCTGTGGCGGGCCGATTACTGGAGGCGGGAAATATCTTCGGGCTGAATACTGATCGAACGATGACCGTACGCTATTCGCCGCGCGTCGCGCGATGGGTCGCTGAACGGGAAGGGAAGGCGCTCGCGGCCGATGGGAGTCTCACGCTCGAGCATCCAGTAGCGGACGACTCATGGGCAATCCGCCACGTTCTTCAGTATGGGAGTGAAGCCGAACTCCTCTCACCTCCAGAGCTGCGTACACTGCTCGCTCGGAAGCTCGATGAGTTGAGCGTCGCATGAGACTGAGCGTGCGCTGTCAGAGGGTGGTGCAATAATAGAGGCACGGGCTCTTCGTCTGTTTGCGAGTCCAACCTCTTCAGGAGAGCGCTCATGCCGCGTACCGAGATCAAGACGCCTGGTGGCCACCTCGTCGGGTTTATTCGCGAGGACGGCAATGGCCACTTTGTTGTGTACAACGCGGTCAGCCACGCCATCGGGTATTACGACCCACGGACCAATACCACGTGTACCACCGGAGGAACGTTCATCGCGCGTGGGAACATCAGCTCCTCCCTGATCGTCGACCACATCTGGGACGAGTAGGCGCTTCTCAGAAGTGAACGCCCTGAGCACCTTGGGAGACAGATGATAGGCGCAATATTTTGAGACATCGTCGGTTCGGTTCACGAGAAAAGCCGGACGAAGACGACGGATTTCCCACTCTTCGTCGAGGGGAGCCGCTTCACCGACGACACGGTGATGACCGTCGCGACCGCCCACGCACTCCTCACGGGCGAGTCGTACGATCGCGTGTATCGCACTTGGGGACGTCGATACCCATATGCGGGCTACGGAGGCAGGTTTCGTCGCTGGTTGCGCGCTACCGATGCGCCACGCTACAACAGTTGGGGGAACGGCTCCGCGATGCGGGTCAGCCCTGTGGCCTACGCGCGCGACACCATCGAGGATGTCCTCGACGAGGCCGAACGGAGCGCCGCCGTCACGCACGGCCATCCCGAGGGGATCAAGGGGGCCCAAGCCGCGGCGCTCACGGTGTATCTGGCACGCACCGGCGTCGCGAAGGCGGATATTCGGCGCG
>JBDTMO010000905.1:0-2167 GCA_039934235.1 bacterium
ACCATGTTGTCGCGCAGGTAATCGAAGCCGAACTCGTTATTCGTGCCGTACGTGATGTCCGCGAGGTAGGCCGCGCGACGTTCCGGCGTGCCCGCCTCCGTATCGTCGAGACACCCGACCGAGAGGCCAAGCCACGTGTACAGGTGCCCCATCCACTGCGAGTCGCGGCGGGCGAGGTAGGAATTCACGGTGACCAGATGCGCACCCTTGCCTGGCAGCGCATTGAGATACAAGGGCAGTGTGGCGACGAGCGTCTTGCCTTCGCCCGTGGCCATTTCCGCGATCTTGCCGAAGTGAAGCTGGATGCCGCCCATCAGCTGGACGTCGTACGGCACCATGTTCCATTCGGTATCGCGGCCCGTAACGCTGACCGTGGACCCGACGAGTCGCCGACACGCCTCGCGCATCGTCGCAAACGCTTCGGGCAGAATTTCATCGAGCGATTCGGCGATCGTCCGGCGAATCTCGGCCTCGAGGCCGCCGCTGCCGTCCACGCCACTCAGCTCGGTGTCGAGTCGCTCGCGCTCAACCGCGTCGGCGGCCGCGCGTTTGAGTTCGCGGAGTTCGGACGCACGCGACTCCAGGGCGTCCGTGCGTTCGTGCAAGAGCGCGCGGAACTTCGCGGTCTGGCCGCGAATCTCCTCGACGCTCGCGGTCGCGAGCCGCGCCTCGTGCTCGTGAATGGCGTCGAGGATCGGTTGGATTTTCTTGCGGTCCCGGTCATGGCGGGTCCCCAGGAAGGCACTCAATACACGCTTTAACATGCAGTCCTCTTATCGATACAGCCGATGCTCCGCGATATAGTCTGCGACCGCATCCGGCATGAAACCGCGAATGGTTCGCCCGTCGGCCACCCGGGCGCGCAACTCGGTGGACGAGATGTCCACCCGCCGCGTCTGCAGCACCTGCACCGGAGTCGACCCCGGCGTGGGCGTCGGATCGCCCCCCCGCAAGAGGACGGCTACCGTCGCCAGCGCACGAATCCGTTCCGGCTCCCGCCACTGCTCGAAGAGGGCGTAGGCATCGGCGCCGAGAAGGAGAATGATCTCCGCCTTCGGGTTCGCTGCCGCCATCTGCGCCACGGTGTCAACCGTGTAAGATAACCCGCGCCGGTCAATTTCCGACCGGTCCGCTATAAACCCTGGAGTCCCCGCGACCAACCGCTCGGTCATCTCGAAGCGCTGCTCGGCTGTTGCCGCTGCGCGTCCGGCTTTGAACGGCTGCTCGCCCGCCGGCAAGAAATGTACGGCGTCGAGCCCAAGCGCCTCAGAGGCGTCGATGACTGGAAGCAGGTGCCCGAGGTGCGGCGGATCGAATGACCCACCGAATATCCCGAGACGCACGCTTCAGTACGCGGGGGGCGTCGTCGGAGACGTCGCGGGCGGACCCGTCGACGACGGAGGTGCATTGGCCGGCACCGCGGGGGTGACAACGACGGGCGCAGCGACACCGTCGCACGTCGTGCGTACTTCCACGTCCTCAGGAAAGCTCGTGCGGAGCACGGCGCATACGTCAGCCGCGTCTTCCTTGTAGCGGATGATCTTGTACGAATCCACCAGGCGAAGCTGTGCCTCACGCGCCGTCGGCGCGTTGGGGTACTTCGTCAGGACATCCTTGAAATAGATGATTCCCGAGTCGTAGCCACCGCGCCGGAAGTAGTACATGCCGGTGAGGTAGTTCTTCCGGGCGAACTGATCTTCAATCTCGGCGAGTTCCTTTTTCGCTTCGGGAATGAGGGGCGACGTGGGATACAGGCTGAGAAGCGTGTTGTACGTCGCCAGTGCCGTCTCGCCGTACGTCGGGTCGAGGGCCGGCTTCTTCCACATCTGCCAGTACTGTCGCGCGGACGCTAGCGCTGCGTCGTCAGACAGCGAGTCGTCAGGGAAGCTCTCGACGAGACGCGAGTACGTAGTCGCAGCAAGGATGTGCTCGCCATGCTCCTCGTGAGCGCGCGCGAGAAACCAATAGGCACGCGGAAGCAGCGTATCACGAGCCGGGAGATCCGTTGTCAGCTTTTCGAACGCCGCCACGGCGTTGTCCCATCGTCTCGCGGCGAACTCAGTCGTCGCGGCCCGATAGAGCGCCTCATTGGTCGGGTACTGCGTAATCTGGAAGTCGGGGTGACAGGCCGCCGCTGCGAGAAGCAGCGCGACGAGCAGCGCCCGGC
>JBDTMO010000906.1:0-2164 GCA_039934235.1 bacterium
GTTGTCATCCTGAGCGAGCGAAGCGACCAAGTTGTCATCCTGAGCGAGCGAAGCGAGTCGAAGGATCTGCACTCGCCGCTCTCGAATCCCTCAAACACTCCAATCGCACACTGACATGCGTTTTGCACGAACGTTCGCTGCCACACTGATGCTCGCTCCCGCAATCGGCGCAGCACAGCAGGCGGCTGCAACCGGCACCGTCGTCCTCCGCGCCGCGCGACTCATCGACGGCACCGGCGCCGCGGTCGTGCAGAACGGTGTTGTCGTCGTCACCGATGACAAGATCATCGCCGCAGGGAAGGAGGGATCCGTCGTCATCCCAACCGGCGCTCGCATCATCGACCTCGGCGACGCCACGCTGATGCCCGGCTTCATCGACGCGCATACGCACATCATTGGCCGGCCGCTCTCCGATCCCAAGTCAGACGACGCGAACGTCCGCGACTACGACGCCTACGGCGCGATCGTTGGTGTGGAGAACGCGCGCAAGACACTCATGGCCGGCTTTACAACCATTCGCGTCCTCGGCTCGCCGAACTTCGACGACATGGCGCTGCGTCAGGCGATCACCAATCACGCCGCGATTGGACCGCGCATGCAGAATGCCGGGCATTCGTTCGGCATTACCGGCGGTCATTGCGACGAGAACGGGTACAAACCCGGCCTCATGGACGCGGACTACCGCACCGGTGTGGCCGACGGAGCAGAAGAGGGACGCAAGGCGGTCCGCTATCAAGTGAAATACGGCGCTGACGTCATCAAGATTTGCGCGACAGGCGGCGTGCTCTCTGAAGGCGACGCCGTTGGCGCGACGCAATACACGCTCGAGGAAATGAAGGCGATCGTCGACGAGGCCAGGAAGCTCGACCGCAAGGTCGCCGCGCACGCGCACGGCACCGAGGGCATCAAGCTCGCGACGCAGGCAGGCGTGGCCAGCATCGAGCATGGTTCGTTTCTCGACGAGGAAGGCGCGAAGCTGATGGCGTCGCGCGGCACGTTCCTCGTCCCCACGATCAGCGCGGGGGAGTTCGTGGAGATGGCAGCGAAGAGCGGTCGCCTCAAGGGCCTGCGCGCGGAAAAGGCATTGGCGGCCGCAGAGGGAATGCGGAAATCCGTTCGGCTCGCCCTGCGCAGCGGCGTCCCCATCGCACTCGGCACCGATGCTGGCGTCGGCGAGCATGGCACCAACGGTCACGAGTTTTCGTTGCTCGTGAGCTGGGGCGGGCTCACGCCCATGCAAGCGATCGTCGCTGGGACATCCAACGGCGCCAAGCTGCTCGGCTGGGAGAAGACCATCGGCACGTTGGCGCCGGGCAAGTGGGCCGATGTCGTTGCCGTGCCTGGCGATCCCACGAAGGACATCACGGTGATGGAAAAGCCGAACTTCGTGATGAAGGGCGGCGTGGTGTACAAGAACGTCACGCCGGGGAAAACGACGGCGATGCGCTGACATACGCCTGCGCATGACGAAGGCCCGGAGCCATGCCGGGCCTTTTTCGCGTCCGTAATTAATAGTTGACAAAAGCAAGCATATGAGGAACCATTCCTGTCATGACGAACGACACCGTCGCCGCCGTACGCGGCTTCAACCGCTTCTACACGCGCATTATCGGTGTGCTCGACGAAGGACATCTCGAGAGCAACTTCGCGCTCGCGGAGGTTCGCCTCCTCTTCGAGATTGCGCATCGCGCCAATCCAACGGCCACGGAACTGGTGCGCGACCTCGCACTGGACGCCGGCTACGTGAGCCGGTTGCTGCGCGAACTTGCCAGGCGCCGCCTCGTGAAGTCGACACGCTCCGCGTCCGACGGACGAGAGCGACATCTCTCGCTGACAGCCAAGGGCACCGCGACGATGATGGATCTTGAATCGCGCGCCAGCGCGGACGTCGCCAACCTGCTTGGCCCACTCGATGAGCACGAGCAACATGAACTGGTGACCGCGATGGAACGTGTGCGAACACTGCTCGACCCCGACACCGTCTCGGCCACGCTGGAGCCCACGGTGATTTTGCGCCGCCATCGGCCCGGCGACATGGGCTGGGTCGTCCAACGGCACGGCGAGCTCTACTTCGCCGAATACGGATGGGACGAGCGCTTCGAAGCACTCGTCGCGAAGATCGTCTCGGGCTTCGTCCTGAATCTCGATCCGCAGCGCGAGCGGT
>JBDTMO010000907.1:0-2163 GCA_039934235.1 bacterium
AGAGGAGCCAAGGGTTGAACTTTTTCTTGAACGCAACGCAACCGGGGCTACTGCCGCAGGCTCAGTGACGTCCCGCTATATTCAGCCCTGCTCCCGGTGCGCAAAGGAAATGCCGCGCGATATCGAAGTTCGTCTCGATTTTGTGCTTAGTGAGCGGCCGGGCAATCCCACCCAGCGTCGAGACGAGTCGGTGGCGCGCGCGACCCATTCGCGCGGAATCTTCGCGCGCTCTAGTGCCGTCCGAAGCTTGCGCAGGTCGCGTACTTCCTTCGGCGCGATGTCGAGCTTTACCGTCTCCCGGCTTTGCGCGAGCAATTGGCCGCGCGCATCGAGAATCTCACCACGCGGTGCCGGAATGGCGCTCGTCGTGCTCTGCTGATGAACCGCGGTTGCGGCGAGCCGCTTTCCCTCGAACAGCTGCACGCGCGCGGCCTTCACCAGCAACGCGACGACGAACAACGCGAGCGCGAGATGAATGATCCCGACGCGACTCGGACGTGTCATGGCACGTACCGCGGGACAGAGATCACCTGGCTATCGGCGGGCACGTGCAGGTTCAACCGCTCGGCCACCGGCAGCATGCGTTCACGACTCGATGCCGCGCGAATTTCTCCCTCGAGCCGAAGCTTCTCATTGATCACTGCGGCTTGGCGCGTCTCGAGCTCACGCACTTCGGTCGCACCTGCGATACCAAAGCTGCGACGCAGGATGATGCCGCCGGTGATGGCGAGGAAGCCCAGCATCAGCAACACGAGCCGCATGCGGCCGCTGCCCGTACCTACTTTGCGCGTTGCCATGCGCGGAGCTTGGCGCTTCGTGAACGCGGATTGTTCGCGATCTCTTCTGCACTCGCCGTAAGTGCGCGACGCGTGAGCACGGTACCACGCGAATGATTGCCGCCGCACGTGCACATCGGATGCTTGGGCGGACAGATACAGGCTTCGCTCCACGCGCGAAAGGCATGCTTCACGAGCCGGTCTTCGCCCGAATGATAGGCGATGACGGCCAGTGTTCCGCCCGGCGTGAGCCGATCGCGAAGGTTGGGTAGCGCGCGCTCGACCCCCGCGAGTTCGTCGTTGACCGCAATGCGAACTGCTTGAAAGAGCCGCGCAAATTCCGGCGCGCCTGAGCGCGATCCAAACGTCGCGCGAATGGCGCCAACCAGGTCGTCGCTCGTGGCGAAGGGCCGCGTTGCACGCCGACGCACGATCTCGCGTGCAAGACGGCCCGCGCGTGGCTCGTCGCCATAGTTGCGAAATAGCGTCGTCAGCGCGCCCTCGTCGCTCTCGTTGAGCACGTCGGCGGCGCTGCGCGCAGCGTCGGCACCCATGCGCATGTCGAGGGGCGCACCCTCGCGAAAGGAGAAGCCGCGCGACGCGTTGTCGATCTGGTGCGACGAAATGCCAAGGTCGAGCAAGATTCCTGTAAAGCGAAGATCGCGTACCGCGGGGACGACAGAGAGGTTTGCGTAGTTGGCCTGATAAGCCTCGAAGCGCCCAGCAGATGCCTCAGTGGCAAGACGAGTGGCTGCCGTATCGAGCGCTTCACGGTCGCGATCGATTCCGACTACTCGAGGCACACCCGCATCCAGGAGCGCAGCGCTGTGTCCACCGCCACCGAGTGTGCCATCGAGGACGAGCGCCCCGCTGCCGAGCAACTCGACGACCATGTCTACCAGCGCCGGAGCATGATAATCGGTATCCCACGTGCGCGACGGCTGTCTCGCCTCTCGACGGATGGCCATCTTATTGCTCATTGTCATTCCGCACGAATACGCGGTGATACATCACGACACCTTCGCAGAAATGATTCGCAAGCATCTCACTTTCGTCGTCCACGGCGCGCGCGCCGATCGTCAGGACCTGCGGCAAACCGTTTCGTGGGTTCGCGCGCGCGGACATGCCGTCGAAGTGCGCACGACCTGGGACGTCGGCGACGCGGCGGCTCACGCGGCGCGAGCCGCTGATCGCGGGACGGATGTGGTAATCGCGTGTGGCGGCGATGGAACCCTGAACGAAGTCGTGAATGGCCTCGACGGGCGCGACACGCCGCTCGGCGTCATCCCTTTGGGGACGGCCAACGACTTTGCGCGGCAGACGGGAATTCCTGAGGAGGCAGATCATGCCATGGATGTTATCCTGCGCCGCAAGCCCGTGCGCATCG
>JBDTMO010000908.1:0-2160 GCA_039934235.1 bacterium
CTTCGACTCGCTGCGCTCGCTCAGGATGACAACGGTGCAGATCCTTCGACTCGCTGCGCTCGCTCAGGATGACAACGGTGCAGATCCTTCGACGCGCTGCGCTCGCTCAGGATGACAACGGTGCAGATCCTTCGACTCGCTGCGCTCGCTCAGGATGACAACGGTGCAGATCCTTCGACTCGCTCCGCTCGCTCAGGATGACAAACGCTAACTTTCTCACGTGACGCACACTTCCTTGATTCGCATCGGCACACGGACCTCCGAGCTCGCGCTCAGACAAGCGCGTCTCGTGCAGGCAGCGCTTACGGCGCAAGGCCTCGACAGCGAGCTCGTGACCTTCAAGACCGTCGGCGACAAGCGTCTCGACGAATCATTGAGTGCCATCGGCGCGAAGGGATTGTTCACCAAGGAACTCGAGACGGCACTACTCAAGAAGAAGATCGATCTCGCTGTCCACTCGTTGAAGGACCTGCCCACCGAGTCACCAGAAGGGCTCCTGGTTGCCTCCGTGCTCCAGCGCGAGGACCCCCGCGACGCACTTGTCGTGAATGGGCGCACGCTCGCCGCATCGCTTGACGAATTGCCGTCAGGCTCTCGCGTCGGCACATCGAGCCTGCGCCGCCGCGCACAGTTGCTCTCGGCGCGGCCCGATCTCGAGGTCGCCGAGCTGCGCGGCAACGTTCCGACGCGATTGATGAAGGTCGACGAAGGGCGCGTGCATGCGGCGATCCTTGCCGCTGCGGGCCTGCATCGTTTAGGAGCCGAGCAGCACATCACCTGCTATCTCGACGCGCCGGCGTGGCTGCCGGCTGCAGGGCAGGGCGCCATTGCCGTGCAGACACGCGCCGACGACGAGCGTATTCGTGCGCTTGCGGAAGCGATGAACGACGCGCCCACGATGCGTGCAGTGCGCGCGGAGCGCGCCTTTTTGGCCGCGCTCGAAGGCGGATGTCAGGTGCCGATCGGCGCGCTGGCGATCGAGCAAAACGGCTCACCGATGCTGCACGGCATGATCGCCGACATTCAGGGAACACGCGTCGTGCGGGGCTCGATCGTACTCGACGTGAGCGATCCGGAACTGAGCGGAATTCGGCTCGCGAATCAATTGCGCGGCGAAGGGGCGAGCGAGATTCTCGAAGGGCTGCGTCGCGCGAATCACGTTCCGTCGCCACAACCCGAATAGACTGATGCCGTCATTTCCTGAGTATCGCCCGCGACGTCTGCGCCGAACGACCGCGCTACGGAATCTCGTGCGCGAAACGCTGATCGCGCCGTCGCAACTCGTGCTGCCGCTCTTCGTTCGGCCGGGCACAGGCGTGCGACAGCCGGTGAGCTCGATGCCCGGCGTGAATCAGACGTCCGTCGACGAACTCCTTGTCGACGCGCGCGCCGCGGCGGCAGCCGGAGTTGGCGGCGTGCTGCTCTTTGGGATTCCGGCAAGCAAGGATGCCGAGGGGTCCGGCGCGTGGAACGATGACGGTCCGGTGCCGCAGGCTGTGCGCGCCCTCAAGCGGGAGCTGCCGGAGCTCGTCGTCATCACTGATGTCTGCATGTGTGAATACACCGATCACGGGCATTGCGGCATACTGCGCAATGGAGACGTGGACAACGACGCGACGCTCGAGTTGCTCGTCAAGGAATCGCTCGCGCATGCGCGCGCGGGCGCTGACGTCGTGGCGCCGAGCGACATGATGGACGGGCGCATCGGTGTCATTCGTCGTGCGCTCGATGCAGAGGGATTTCAGGACACCGCGATCCTCAGCTACGCCGCCAAATTCGCGAGCGCGTTTTACGGCCCATTCCGCGAGGCGGCGGAGAGTACGCCGCAAACTGGCGATCGTCGCGGATACCAGATGGATCCAGCAAACGCGGACGAGGCACTGCGCGAGACGCTGCAGGACATCGAGGAAGGAGCGGACATGGTGATGGTGAAGCCCGCTGGCCCGTTCCTCGATATTGTGGCCCGCGTCAAAGCTGAGACAGGGTATCCACTCGCGGCCTATCAGGTGAGCGGTGAATACGCGATGATTCACGCTGCGGCGGAGCGTGGCTGGATCGACCTCGAGCGGGCGATGATGGAGAGTCTCATCGGCATTCGGCGCGCGGGTGCCGACATCATCATAACGTACTTCGCGCGGGAAGCGGCGCGCGTAATCGCGC
>JBDTMO010000909.1:0-2151 GCA_039934235.1 bacterium
ACCAGACGACCTCCATCGCTTCATCGTGACGCTCGAAGTGATGGTATTCGTCGGCGAGGAACTCCAGGAGTCGTTCATCGATCCGATCCGGAAACGCTCTCACGCCACGTTCAGCCCAGTCGAGCGCATCCGTGTGTCTCGAAGCGGTGCGATACACCTCCGCGATCTGGAGATAGAAGTACGACGCTGACAGGTCGCGCACCTTCACCGCGACGAGTGCGTCGACGTCGCCGCTCTCGCGCGCGAGCGACTCCATCATCTGCGTGATGCGAAAGCGACGACCGCTGTCAGCGTCGAGTATTTTGTCTCGAGTGATCGGCAGAATGTCTGCCCACTCCGCATCGGCGAGGCGCTGATAGACGCGAAGGCCGCGCTCACCAAGCAGGTCCGCGTAGGTCTCGGCAGCGCGATGAAACACATCCCATGGCGAACGCATCTCCCATGCAAAGAGGCGCTTCGCCAGCACCGCGGGATCGGGGCGCGCCTTCGTGCACGCGTCCAGGTGAAGCGCCTGGAGACGCGCGAGCAGCTCGCCGATGTATCCGTCGGAGTCATCGATATGTTCGATGGCTCGCTCGACGCCGGCTAACGTTCGCTCGACGAGCATGACGACGTCCGCGGCCCACCCTTCGTCGAGCAACTGCGCGAGAGAGTCGACAACAATGTCGATCCCATGTGCGAATCCACGCGCCGCGCGATACTCGATGAAGCCGCCGCGCGTTCTCACGGCAGAGTCTATGACGTGCTTCCACGCGGGGATGTCGAGGGCCGTCGAGCTCTTCCTGGCGGCGCGCATGACGAGCTGCTGTCGAAGCGGCTCGCTCTCCTTCGCATGTTCCACGAGCAGGTCGACGAGTGCCGCTTTACTCTCGCGCGAAAGATGACGGCGGACGTTGTCCATGCTCAGCGATGTCTCGCGTGCGCCTGAGGTCCCAACCTGTTCCGACGGAAGCCATGCAAGTGCTGTCGCTACGCAGTGCTTGCAGAATTCGCCATCCTCGCCAACGGGGCAGGAGCACGCGTACTCGAGACGCCCGCGCTCGACCCACAGTCGCACGAGATATGGGTACGTCCCGTCGACCGTGGCGGTGAGTGTGTGTCCGTCCTCGACCACTTCACGGACGCGCTCGTCGGCGAGGTAGCGTTCGCCGCGCAAGATCGATTGCGGCGACGCGAGCATCTCCAGCGCGGTTCGATCGAGGAGCTTCGCGAGCCGGGTGCGTTTCATTGATGCAGGTTGGACGCGGCGTGGATCGCTCCGCCTTGGCGCGGCCCAGTGGCGGCGCCTTCTTTGCTAAGTACGCACATTCTGCTTTGCCAAATACACACGGGCAACTTTGCTATATGCACCTTCTCTACTTTACTAATTGCACAAGAAGTTGCAACAGGCACGCACATGCGTACGGACTCGCCTCGGCCCGAGTCAGCGCTCCTCCCGGAATTTAGTGTTTTCGGCCCGTGAGGGCACGCGGCCATTTTGAATCTCCTACAACGTGACGGCGCGTGTGCCCGGCTTTGGCGATTCCGGCAGCGATGAACACTGGCCCCATTTGAGAGACTGGCCATCGCCTCAGGTAAGATCGCGCCCGCGGCGCGCATTCTAGTGTCAATGACGCCGACCAACTTCCCAAGCCAGGGATCCGTTGAACTCCCAATGACCAGCGACGCGAACATGGCTGCGCTGATCTTGCGCACCATCCAGGGAGATCAGGCGACACTGGGCGTGCTATTCAATCGCCATGCGGCCATGGTGCATCGCACTGCGCTGCGTCTGACCATGTCAGCTGACGAGGCAGACGACGTGGTGCAGGACGTGTTCATTGGTCTTCCCGAGGCACTGCGTCACTACCGTGAGCATGGCACGTTCGAGTCGTGGCTAAGGGCGATTGCCGTCCGCGTGGCCCTGATGCGCCTTCGTGCCGCGCGCTCGCGCGAGAACATCCGACCGAGCGTGGATGTGCCGCCACTCGGTGCTCATGAGCAACAGCACGCCGACCGCATGTCGTTGGCCGCCGCACTCGCGCGCTTATCCGAGGAGCACCGGACCGTGTTCATGCTCAAGGTGGTCGAGGGATTTGGCCATGATGAGATCGCGGCGCAATTGGGAATTCGTCGCGGCACGTCGGAAGTCCGGCTCTACCGCGCCATTCG
>JBDTMO010000910.1:0-2147 GCA_039934235.1 bacterium
TGCCCAAACGCCGTCGGATACCTCACCATCGGCTCGACAACCGTCTCCAGCATGTGCGTCGCCGGAATCGTGTAGCGCGAGTCCGCGAACAGATCGCCGAGTATGAGCATCAGCTCGATTGCGAGTGATGTACCCGACGGCATCGCGTTATCAGTGACGTCGCGCGGACGCGTAACCAACTGCTCGCCATCGGCCGCCGTATCGAAGAACGCCTGCGTCGCGTCGTCCCAGAAACGCTCGAGGATCGCGTCGCCGAGTGTCCTCGCGCGATCGAGCCAGGTGCGATCGAATGTGAGGTTGTAAAGCGCAATGGCACCGAGGCCAAGCGACGCATGATCCTCGAGAAACCCCGGAATCTTCGCGACGCCGTCCTTGTATGAACGCAACACCCGCCCATCGCGAACGAGTTCACGAAAGAGGAACTCGCCGTTGCGCAGCGCCATCGCGCCAAGATCCGCGTCGTCGAACACGCGTGCCGCTTCCGCAACGCCACGTAGCATGAGGCCATTCCAGCCCGCGAGAATCTTCTCGTCGCGAGCAGGGCGCACGCGCCGCTCCCGCGCGTCGTAGAGAATGCGTTCTGCTCGGTCGATCGCCGTACGCAACTCCGGAAGCGTGACACCGTGCGCGCCTGCAAACTGGGCCGGCTCGTGCGGGACGTTGAGAATGTTGCGGCCCTCGAAGTTGCCGTGTGGTGTTACGACCCAATACGCGCGCAACAGCGACGCATCCTCTCCGAGCAGTGCGTCGAATTCGCCGACATCCCAGACGTAGTAGCGGCCTTCGTGGCCCTCGCTGTCCGCGTCGAGTGAGGAATAGAACCCACCCTCTGGCGACGTCATCTCACGCGCAATCCACGCCAGCGTCTGATTGGTCACGCGGTGTACTTCTGCGTCGCCGGTCGCTTGCCACAGATGCGCTCCGAGCCGCACGAGCAGCGCGTTGTCGTAGAGCATCTTTTCAAAGTGCGGCACCAGCCAGTACGCGTCCACGCTGTAGCGTGAAAAGCCGCCGCCGACTTGATCATAGATGCCGCCACGCGCCATCTGCAGAAACGTGTGCGTCACGATCGACAGCAACTCGTCGTCGCCCGTGCGGGCCCATTGCCGCAACGCAAAGTCGAGCGCCATCGTCGGCGGAAACTTCGGCGCGCCGTCGAAGCCGCCAAACTTCGGTTCGTACCGGCGACGCAATGCATCCGTCGCGCGGTCGAACAATTCGGGCGCAAGTGTGCCAGTCGCGCGCGTGCGTTCAGTGCTCGCCGCGTATAACTCGCGCATTTGCGCCGCGGTGCGCGTCACGCTGTCCTTGCGGCTGTGCCACGCGTCGGCGACACCGAGCAGCACGCGACGGAAGCTGGGCATGCCGTGGCGGTCGTCGGGCGGATAGTACGTCCCCGCGAAGAACGGTTCGCCCGCCGGGGTCAGGAATACGGTCATCGGCCAGCCACCATGTCCGGTCATCGCCTGCGTGGCCTGCATGTAGATGGCGTCGAGATCGGGGCGTTCCTCGCGATCGACCTTGATGCAGACGAAGTGTTCGTTCATCAACGCCGCGACGGCCTCATCCTCGAAGGACTCGCGCTCCATCACGTGGCACCAGTGGCACGCGGCGTAGCCGATGCTCAGCAGAATCGGTTTGTCCTCGTCGCGCGATCGCGCCAATGCCGTCTCGCCCCATGGATTCCAGTCCACGGGGTTGTGCGCGTGCTGTAGTAAGTAGGGGCTGGTCTCGTGCGCGAGCTTGTTTGCCATCGAAGAACGGTAAACGGTGAACGGTGAACGGTGAACAGTGAACAGTGACGTGGACGGTGAACGGTGAACGGAGAACGGGTGAACGGTGAATTAGGCCGGTGCGGCAATTTGTCGTCCTGCGCGGAGCGACAAGGGTGATGACAGCACGCAAACCGTTCACCGTTCACCGTTGACCGTTCACGGTTCACCTCACCGTCCACCGTTGACCGTTCACGGTTCACTTCACCGTTCACCGTTCACCGTTCACCGTTCACCGTTCATCGTTCATCGTTCGCCATATCTGTGCTGCCGGACTCGCCGTCCGGCGCTAAGTTCTCCAAGCGCGCATTCATTCCATTCAGCCACGGCACCGTGTCACGCTTCCCCCTTCTGACTCGCATGCGAGCCGTCCCG
>JBDTMO010000911.1:0-2139 GCA_039934235.1 bacterium
GGGAACGGACTGTCGTCATCCGTTGCGCAAATCCCTTGACCTCCGTGCTCCGCGCCCGCGCGGGGACGAGACGAGCGTAGCTCAGGTCCGTGGCGTTCGCGGCGAGAATGATGGCAACGATATTCGCCTCGGTTACCCGGGGTGCAGCCGTGGCAGCAGATGCGCTCCTCGAACCGGGCGCGTGGTAGCACGCCACTGCGACCAGGAGGGACAGGCTGAGAAAATGCGAATAGGGACGCATCGGACTCCGGACACGGGGATGGCGTAAGGCTACGCTGACGTTATCGGAGCGCGTAGCGTGAGTCCAGACTACGTCGCCAATGTCCCCGTCAGTTTGCCGACAATCATCCCGCAGGCGTACATTGATGCCCGTATGAATCCGCCTTCGTCCCAGCCGCCGTACCCCACCTCGAGCACCGCAGCCCCAGTTGGCGCCGGTGCGGCAGTGAGCACGCCGGACGACGCAGAGCTGTTGCGCCGGATGGCACAGGGCAATGAAGAGGCGCTGGGGCTCTTCTACAATCGTTGGCAGCCGCTCGTGCACGGCGTGGTGCTGCGCATCCTGCGGCAGCGCAACGACGTGGAGGGCGTGGTCGAGGATGCCTTTTGGCAGGCGTGGAAGCAGGCAGGGCGGTTCGAGGCGGGCAGGGGCTCGGTGCAGACCTGGCTGCTGACGATTGCCCGCAGCCGCGCGCTCGACAAGGTGCGTGCGCTCAAGCGTCTCCGCGAGGAGCCGATGGAGGGCGAGAGTGGTGAAGTCGTCGTCCAGTTGGCGACGACGTCGGATACATCGATGTACGCGGAGGCAGGTGAACGCCGCGCGGTGGTGATTGCTGCATTGTCTGAACTTCCCGCCGAACAGCGGGAGGCGCTGGAGCTTGGGTATTTCGCAGGGTTGAGCCAGACGGAAATCGCCGAACGTACTGGTCAACCGCTCGGCACGATCAAGACGCGGATGCGGTTGGCGATGCAGAAGTTGAGAGGACGCCTCCAGGTACTGCGCGAGGAAGCGCGATGACGGACACCGGCATGACACACGACGAAGCACGCGAGGAGCTGGAAGCGCTTGCCCTGGATGCGTTGAGCATTCCGGAGCGTGCGGCTGTCCTGGCGCATGTGGAGGGCTGCGCGACATGTCGCGAGGAGCTCGCGGCGCTCGAGGCAACCGCCGCGGAGCTTGCGTACGCGGTCCGGCCGGTTCCCATGCCGTACGCGCAGCGCGATCGTGTCCGTGGGCGTCTCATGAATCGTGCGGCGGCGGAGCGTGCGGACGCAGGAGTCGCTGCGCCCGCCGCGGAGTTCATCCCTGCGGTTGATGTACACGGTGAGAAGCCGTTCAATATCCTGATCCCGCACACGCCGAACGACGGTACGCGCCACCCGCCGCACTGGACCAGGACACGTGCGACATGGCTCGCTGCAGCTGCCAGCTTCGTTGCTGCAGTGAGTCTTGTGTCGTGGTATCAGGTGCGGAATGAGCGCGACTCCATCAGGTCTGCGTATCAGTTGGTGGCGGGTACGCGCTCCACGGGCCGTTCCATGCTCGATTCGCTACGGAACGAGCTGGATGATCGTGACAAGCTCATTGCGAATCTCACCGGGCCGCAGGTTGCCATGGTGACGCTTGCGTCGACGAACCCTGCCGCGCCGTCGGCGCGGATGTTCTGGAATCAGTCTGTCGATGCGTGGACGTTCACCGCGCACAACCTGCCGCAGCCGCGCATCGGGCGCACATATCAGCTCTGGCTCGTGACCGCAAAGCTCAAGATCAGTGCGGGAACCTTCAAGCCAGATTCGAGTGGGAATGCTGTTGTGCGTGCGACGTATGCGCTGCCGAAAGATGCGCTTGCCGCTGTTGCGGTTACCGACGAACCGGAGGCCGGGAGTCCTCAACCGACGACTGTTCCGGTGATTGTCGGTACGAAGTCAACGCGCTGATCGCGCGACGTCAGACTGCGGCAATCTCGTTCGGCGTCGGCGCTTCCTCGACTTCTCGTGGTGCCTTGCGTCGCGCGATGACGAGTGTCGCTTCGAGTGTTGCCATGCAGAAGGCAGCCCACGCGAGTCCCACGATGATTCCACCGATCACGTCGGACGGGTAGTGCACGCCGAGGTAGAGTCGCGTGAGGCAGATGAGGA
>JBDTMO010000912.1:0-2133 GCA_039934235.1 bacterium
TTGGCACCCGTGCTCGACGTCGATTTGCGGACAAAGCCCTGCGTCGTGCTCGACCTCAGCGTCAGCAGCCCACTCATCAGTGGCGACGTCGCACTCAATGCCGAGGAGTTCATCACACCGCGCATTCGGTCAGCGATTCACGAGCAGGACGCTCGCATCGGCATCGGGCGCTATGACGAAGCGCGCTTGCTCAACACAGCGCCCTTCTTCGCCACTGGTCCCGACGCCGACGCAGAATGGCGAACGATACACATCGGCCTCGACCTCTTTTGCGACGCCGGCGCGTCGATTCACGCGCCGCTCAGCGGCACCGTCCACGCATTCGCCGACAATCACACCCAGCAGGATTACGGGCCAGTCATCGTGCTTCGTCACACCACGGACGACGGCACAGAATTCTTCACGCTCTATGGACACCTGAGCCGAGAGTCGCTCGATGGACTTGTCGTCGGTACTCACATAGGACGCGGCGAAAGCTTCGCAACACTCGGCGCTGCCGACGTAAACGGGGGTTGGACTCCACACCTGCATTTGCAGATCATTACCGATACGCTTGGCCTCGACACCGACTTTCCAGGCATTGTGCGCGCGAGCCAGCGAAGCGTGTGGCGCAGTCTCTGTCCCGATCCGAATTTGCTCGTCGGTATTCCTGCTGATCGATTCCCCCTCGCGCGCGACACCAAGGCCACCTCACTCGCGCGTCGCCACCACTCGCTCGGCGGCAATCTCAGCATCGCGTATCGCGATCCGGTGCGCATCGTTCGCGGTTGGCGTCAATACATGTACGACGACGACGGACGCCGTTATCTCGACGCGTACAACAACGTTCCGCATGTAGGCCACTGCCATCCGCGTGTCGTTCATGCGGCGCAGTCGCAGATGACTGTGCTGAATACCAACACGCGCTACCTCAACGATCAATTGGCGGAGTACGCCGAACGTCTTGCGGGGACACTGCCGTCGCCATTGGAGGTCTGCTTCTTCGTGAATTCCGCGAGCGAGGCGAACGAGCTGGCGCTCCGCCTCGCGCGCGCACATACGCACCAGCGCGACATGCTCGTGCTCGAGGCAGCCTATCACGGCAACACGACGTCGCTCATCGACATCAGTCCATACAAGCATGCGGGTAAGGGCGGCGACGGCGCGCCGGATTGGGTCCACGTCGCGCCACTGCCCGACGACTATCGCGGCGCGTACAAGCGCGATGATCCACTCGCTGGGAGCAAGTACGCCTCCGATGTTGACGTAATGGTGCAGTCGCTAGGACAGCGCGGTCGCGCACTCGCGGGGTTCATTGCCGAAACGTGCCCGAGTGTCGGCGGACAACTAATGCTTCCGCCTGGATATCTCAGTGCTGTTTACCAATCAGTGCGCGCCGCCGGTGGCGTGTGCATCGCCGATGAAGTCCAGACGGGACTCGGCAGGATGGGAACGCATTTCTGGGCGTTCGAAGCCCACGGCGTTACACCCGACATCGTCGTGATGGGCAAGCCACTCGGCAACGGCCATCCGATGGCCGCCGTGGTGACGACGCGTGACATCGCGGACGCCTTCGACAACGGGATGGAGTACTTCAGCACTTTCGGCGGCAACAATGTGTCGTGCGCGGTTGGTCTTGCTGTATTAGACGTCTTGCGCGACGAAACTCTCCAGGCGCACGCACTGGCTGTGGGTGAGCGCATGCTCGGTGGTCTGCATGCGCTGGCCGAGCGATTCGAGTTGATCGGCGATGTGCGTGGGTCTGGCTTGTTTCTCGGCGTCGAGCTGGTGCGCGATCGTGAAACGCGCGAGCCCGCAGGCGACGAAGCGTCATACGTCGCCAACCGGATGCGCGAGATGGGCATCCTCCTCGGCACCGACGGTCCGTATCACAACGTCGTGAAGATTCGTCCGCCGATGCCGTTTGATGCTGGCGATGCTGACCGGCTGGTCGAGACTCTAGCTGTCATCCTGAGCGAGATGACGTGAGCTGTCATCCCGCGCGCGCGAAGCGTGTGTCGGGATCTGCACCTGCTGTCATCCTGAGCGAGCGCAGCGAGCATTTGTCATCCTGAGCGAGCGCAGCGAGCATTTGTCATCCTGAGCGAGCGCAGCGAGTCGAAGGATCTGCACTTTGCTTTTCCTCTGCGCCCT
>JBDTMO010000913.1:0-2125 GCA_039934235.1 bacterium
GGCCAAGCTCGTGTTCGGAATGAACCAGTCCCTGGACGGCTACGTCGACCACACGTCGTTTGGGCCAACCCCTACGCTCTTCCGGCACTTCGTCAAGGAGGCCCAGGGGCTCGCGGGCAGTGTGTACGGACGCACGATGTACGAGGTCATGCGTTACTGGGACGACGACCAGCCTGAATGGAGTGCTGATGAACACGCCTTCGCGGCGGCGTGGCGGAAGCAGCCGAAATGGGTCGTCTCGCGCTCATTGAAGTCGGTTGGCCCCAACGCCACGCTTGTGGAGGGTGATCTCGAAGGTGCGATCCGAGGGCTGAAGGCCGAGCGCAATGGGGAGATCGAAGTTGCTGGGCCGGCCCTGGCGAAAAGCCTCACCGAACTTGGGCTGATCGACGAGTATCGGATCTACCTCCACCCCGTCGTGGTTGGTCACGGCAAGCCATATTTCGCCGGACCTCGGCCGCCGCTCCGCCTAACGGCTCATGATCGGGTTGACGAGGATGTGCTCAGGTTGACCTACGTCCCTGCTTGATCTCATGGCTCGCCGGATGAAGTCGCCGGTGAAGGGCTAGCGGTGGCGAGTGCCGCGAAGGACCTGCACCATGGTGCGCAACAGCAGGTGCAGGTCCTTCGCCTGCGGCTCAGGACGACAAATATCGAGGTGCACTTTGTCATCCTGAGCAAGCGAAGCGCGTCGAAGGACCTGCACCTTCCACGCAACAGTGCGGCTCAGGACGACAGCGAGTGCAGATCCTTCGACTCGCTTCGCTCGCTCAGGATGACAGCGAATGGGCTCAGGATGACAGCTGCCCAAAGCCGAACGTCTCGAGCAATCCTCGGCTCTGCATGATCGAGACGAGCTTCGCGCCGTACTGCGGATCCGTGGCGTAGACGCCGGTGAGCGCGTTGGCGAACGCGATGGGGTCGTTCGGGTTTGCGAGTGCCTTCGCGTAGATCTTCTTACCGCCGCTCATCCGGTTGCAGATGAGCCGAGCGTGGTCGGCGAAGCATTCCGCCATTGATTCGTATTTGCGGAAGGGCTGCTGCACCTTCACCGGCTTGCCATTCACGAATTCGGTGGTCGGCATCATGACGAACGGTTCGCCGTCGCGTGCCTTGATGCCGAAGAAGTTGTTTGCCTCGCCCATGCTGCGCCGGCCCCAGTCGGATTCGAGGAGAAATTGCGCGACGGTCACCGGCGTGAGCGCCGGCGGATAGTCGTCCACTTCGCCGGCGGCAATTTCGGCGGCATCGGCCGCGTTCTGCAGGGCGGTAAGCTTGAACGGCTCGAGGTTGGCGTTCTTATTTGCGACGATGGTGGCCACGGTGCATCTCCGGGGTAATGAGACAGGCCCAATTTTGAATCGTGCGTTGAGTTCGGGCAAGCACTCACGTCCTTGCCGAGTTGACCGAGCGGTGACTGCCGGGAGACTGTCCTTTGTGACACTTGGGTAGCACTCTGTCATCCCGCAGGAGCGAGCGCAGCGAGCGAATGTCGGGATCTACCGGACGATACCCGAAGCAGGCCGACGTTGAACGCATAGCAGATCCCGACATTCGCTCCGCTCATGCGGGATGACATACCACGATAGCGTTCCGTCCGTGGTTGCACGACAATCACCTCCAAGTCCCCACTTCAATGCCAGCTGTCGCCGTAATGCCAACTGCCAAGACAGAGCGCGTGTGGCGACGACCCGCTCCGCATGCCGGGCTCATGTGGGCGATTGGAATCGCAAACCGCTGGCTCATGCTCACGGGCATTCCACTCCTGCGCAAAATTCCGTTCGTCCGCGACCTGCCCTTGGTCCACGGTTATTTCTGGATCAGGAGAATCGATATACCCGACGACGACCGCCGGATTCTCGATCGCACTGTGAATGTCGGCACTGCGTCGTTCATTGGGCCGAACCATCCCGAGTTCGGCACGGACTGGTTGATCGACAAGGAGATCTCGACGTACTGCGCGCCGCGCATGGCGAGTTGGGCGGACCGCGGCATCGTCGCGGCGGCGCCGAAGTTCTGGGGCATGAACAACCTCATCGCCAACGATGGTGGTGACGCAGCGCGCGAATAGTCCATCGAGTCGGCGATTCGTGGCGATCACTGCTTGCTCCATCCAGAAGGCACG
>JBDTMO010000914.1:0-2119 GCA_039934235.1 bacterium
GCAAAGTGGTGATGCTCGCCGCGCGACTCGGCGTTATGCCTATCGGGTTCGCGACGTACGACAGAAGCTATCCCACACCGCTCACTACATGACTCGGCAATTCGTAGAGCAGTCCCGGCCCACTGTCTTGGCAATCCGCGAGCTTCCGCGCTCCGAACGCCCGCGCGAGCGGCTCGTCTCGCTCGGCGCGTCTGCGCTGAGTTCCGTCGAACTGCTAGCGCTGCTCATCGGCGCGGGCGGTTCTGGTGGCTCGGCGCTGCAGCTGGGACAACTACTGTTGGCGGGGGCGGGGGGCTCGTTGCGACGCATGGCGATGCAACCCGTCGCGGCCCTGACTGCGACCAGTGGTGTCGGGATCGCACGTGCGGTTACGGTCCATGCGGCGCTCGAACTTGGCCGACGGCTCGCGTCGGAGACGCGCGACGATGGCGCTCCCGTGCGTTCGCCTCGCGACGTCGCGCGCCTGTTCGCGCCACGCCTCGAGGATCTTCCCGTCGAGGAGTTCCACGTGGCGATCCTGGACGCGCAGCATCGGCTCGAGCGTGATGTGACGATTACGCGTGGACTGCTGACGTCATCGCTCGTCCATCCACGCGAAGTGTTCCGAGAGGCAATCGCGGAGCGGGCCGCTGCCGTCATCCTGGTGCACAACCATCCGAGCGGTGATCCTACGCCCAGCGTGGACGACCGTGTGGTGACGGAGCAGCTCGTCGCGGCGGGAAAGGTGCTCGACATTCCCGTGCATGATCACATCATCATAGGCCGAGGCCGGTACATGAGCTTCGCTGAAGCGGGGTTGCTATGAGCACTTGCGCTATACAGCAGAATGGGCCATTTATACAGACGACTTCTACTCGCCTGAACATGACCCAGACCCGGCGCCGCAAAAACGTCTTTATCGACCAGGAGCGCATTGATCGCGTTCGGAGCCTGCTGCGCGCGGACTCCGAGACGGAGACGATCGATCGCGCGCTCGCGCTTGCGGAAGACTTCGCGACATTTGACGCGGAAGTCATGCGCGGTCTTGCCGATCTCGTCGGGCAGGGTGGTTTTGTCGACCACTTCTCGACGAAACGGCGGGCGCGGTAAGTCGATGTATCTTCTGGATTCCAACGTCTACATTCGCGCATTTCGTGAGGCTGATTTCGGTCACGAGTTGCAGGAATTCCATCGCGCGCATTTGCCACGGCTGGTCGTGAGTGCCATCGTCGCTTCGGAATTGCTCGTGGGCGCGCAGACGCCTGCGCGTGCGCGCGCACTGCAGCGCACGCTCATCGATCCATTCCGGGCCCGGCGGCGCTTCCTGACGCCAGGATGGTCGACGTGGGAGCGTGCAACGGCGATCGATTGCGGTATTCGCAAGCAGCGAGGTCGTCGAGCGCAGCTTGAGAGTCGAGCGTTTTTCCACGACATTCTCATTGCGGCCACTGCACGTGAAATGGGCGCGACGATCGTGACGTTCAATACGGCGGACTTTGCGCTCATCGGCCAGCACGTCGACATCGACGTCGTGGAACCCTGGCCGACTGCGTTGGCCGCGTAAAGGAGAGTTGGTTGATGGCGACGGCGTTGCGCGAAATCATCCCTGACTGGAGTCCTGACGAGGCCGCGAATCTGCGACTCGATCAGGACCTGCTTGCGCGCGCCTATCGGTTCAGCGAGGAGGCGCATCGTGGGCAGACGCGCAATTCGGGCGAGCCGTATGTCACGCATTGCGTGGAAGTCGCGAAGATCCTGGCTGACCTGCAACTCGACACGACGACGGTCGCCAGCGGCTTGATTCATGATGTCGTCGAGGACACGAAGATCACCGTCGCCGATGTCGAGCGTGAATTCGGCAAGGAGATCGCGGCGATTGTCGATGGGCTCACGAAAATTGCCAAGCTGCCGAACAGCGGCTCGAATCAGGACCGGCAAGTCGAGAGCTATCGGAAGCTGCTCTTGTCCATCGCGAAGGATGCGCGTGTCATCATCGTGAAGCTTGCCGATCGTCTGCACAACATGCGGACGCTCGACTTCCTTCCCGATGAGAAGCGGCGCCGCATCGCGCAGGAGACGCGCGACCTGTACGCGCCGCTCGCGCATCGCTTCGGCATGGCGAAGATGCGGTGGGAGCTCG
>JBDTMO010000915.1:0-2111 GCA_039934235.1 bacterium
GCGGCGCGCCACAGCATCTCGCTCGCGAACACCTTGCAGCACGCCGCCTCGAGCGCGTAATCGCCGTCGGGAATTTCGGCGAGACGCGTGAGCTCGCCGAGCATCGCGTCCGCGGCGTAGATGTCCGTCGCCGTGCGGGCAAGCTTGCGCTGCGTAATTTCAAATTCCGCGATCGGCTTCCCGAACTGCACGCGCGACTCGGCAAATTCCACCATCTGTCCAAGGATGCGCTTCGTGCCAGTGGTGCAGCCCGCGGCGAGCGTCATGCGCCCGCCGTTGAGTACGTGCACAGCGACGGTGAAGCCCTTCCCGACCGTGCCGAGTACGTGGTCGGCGGGGACGCGCATGTCAGTGTACAGGAGTTCTGCCTGCGTCGAGCCGCGAATGCCCATTTTGCGAAAGGTCCCGACGACCTTGAACCCGGGCATGTCCGGCCGAATGATGAACGCCGTCGGACGCAAGACGGTTTTCCCGTCGCGTTCCACCGGCGTCTGCGCGAAGGTCGCGATCACGCCCGCACGATGCGCATTGCCGATCCAGTGTTTGTGGCCGTTCAGCGTCCAGCTTCCGTCGTCATTTTGCCGCGCTTGCGAGACGATGTTCTGCGCGTCGGAACCTGTCTCGGGCTCCGTGAGCGCGTACGCCGCGAGTGTCTCCCCGCGCGCAAGCATGGGCAGGTAGCGCTGTTTTTGCTCGTCCGTCCCGAACAGCACGATGGCCTTCGACCCAAGCCCGCAGTGCACGGCGACGAGAACGCCGAGCGATGGGTCGAGGCTCGAGAGCGCGCCGAAGACATGTGAATAGGCCGTGGGCGACAGCCCGAGTCCGCCGTACTCGCGCGGTATGGAAATCCCCAGGAAGCCGGACTCAGCGAGTGCGCGAATCACGTCCTCCGGAATGCTCTCCTCTTCGTCAAATCGCGCCGAGTCGATGAGCCCTCGGCTCATGCGATCGAGGTCGCCAAGCAGGCGTTCGACGGTTCGAGTCTCCTCCGGATTCCGTTCGCCGAGTGGGGCGGGAAAGGGGAAGAGGAGGGTGTCATGAATCGCGCCGGCGAAGATGCCTCGCACGAAGGAGGTGGCGGCGTCGTCGCTCATGGAGCAAGCATAGGGAGTGGACGGATGACGCACCAGCGGTGCGCCTTTCGTTCTCGCGCCTGTTGCGCGTCGGTCGTACGTCGAGAAGCTTTCGGCATGCGCCCACTCAATTCCCGTACCGCGCGTGTCGCGGTGCTCGCGGTCGCCGCCCTCGCGGCCTGTCGTTCGTCCAGGCCAGCGCCGGCGCCGGCTCCGGTGTCGCCTCCCGCAGCCGTTGCCCGACCTACGACGTATTCTTCTGGCGACGATGTCATTTCGGCGATGCATGCCCGTTACGCCGGCAAGTGGTATTCGACGCTGACGTTCACGCAGAAGACATCCCGCCTGGCGTCTGACGGCAAGTGGAATGTGCAGACGTGGTACGAGGCGCTGAAGGTGCCCGGCCAGCTTCGCATCGACTTCGATCCGTTGAGTGCCGGCAACGGCGTGATCTACGTGCGCGACAGTGCGTTCGCGATCAACGGCGGGCGCGCGCTAAGGCCGCAGGCGCAGATCAATCCGCTGCTGTTGCTTGGCTTCGACGTCTATGGCAACGCGCCTGCGCGCACGCTCGCCCTGTTGCGTAAGGAAGGCTACGATCTCTCGCGTGTGCACATGGACACCTTCAACCGACGGCCGATGATCGTCGTTGGCGCACACAAGGGTGACCTCCATCGCAAGCAGTTCTGGGTGGACGCCGAGCATCTGGTGTTCGTGCGCAGTCTGGAGCCTGCTCCGCGCGATACGACCAAGACGCAGGACGTCCGCTTCGCAAACTACGAGCGCGAGGGCGACGCGTGGGTGGCACCGCGTGTCGAGATCCATACGGATGGCAAGTTGGTGCTGCAGGAGGATTACACGAACATTCGCACCAACGTCCCGCTCGACGAGTCGTTGTTCGATCCAGCGAAGTGGAAGACAGCGAAGCACTGGATGACGCCGTGAAGTTGTTGTCATCCTGAGCGAGCGAAGCGACCAGGTTGTCATCCTGAGCGAGCGAAGCGACCAAGTTGTCATCCTGAGCGAGCGAAGCGA
>JBDTMO010000916.1:0-2103 GCA_039934235.1 bacterium
GGTCTGGCCCGTCGAGACATGAATGATGTCGGCGCCCGCATCCATGAACGCCTGCCCAATTGCCACGGACTCCTCGGTCGTGATTCCATCATTGACCCAATCCGTCGCCGAGATACGCACTGACATTGGACGCCCAGCGGGCCACTCCGCGCGCATCGCGCGGAACACCTCGAGCGGATAGCGCAACCGATTTGCTGGCGAGCCGCCGTACTCGTCATCACGCTGGTTACTCACCGGCGTCAGGAAGCTCGACAGCAAGTAGCCGTGCGCAGCATGCATCTCGAGCATGTCGAATCCCGCCTCGATCGCGAATTGTGTCGATCGCACAAAAGCGCCGCGAACCTCGTCCATATCAGCACGGCTCATGGTGCGCGGCGCAGAAAGCCCCGACGTGTACGCGAGCGCCGAGGGGCCAATCGTTGGCCATGCATCGGCCTCGAGCGACAGATCCTGGCCCTCCCACGGCAGGCGCGTGGCGCCTTTTCGTCCCGAGTGGCCGAGTTGCAGGCAGATCTTGGCCAGTGACCACTGATGCACAAACTCGACCACTCGACGCCAATGCGCTACATGCGCAGCCGCATACATACCCGTGCAGCCGAGCGTGATGCGCGCTTCAGGAGACACGCAGACCATTTCCGTCATGATGAGCGCCGCGCCGCCAAGTGCCCGAGCGCCAAGGTGGACAAGATGAAAATCGTTGGGCGTTCCATCGTGCGCGCTGTACATGTCCATCGGCGCGAGCACAACGCGATTGTCGAGCGTCATGTCACGCAAGCGAAACGGCGTGAACATGGGCGGCACGGCGCCGTGCGACGATGCCGCTCCTTGATCCAACGACGCACGGCTTGCAAACCACCGCTCGACGCCGGCGACGTAACCTGCGTCGCGAAGGCGGAGATTTTCGTGGCTCACGCGTTGGCTGCGCGTAAGCAGGCTGTAGGCGAATTGCTCCGGCGGAAGACGGATATAGCGCTTGACGTGCTCGAACCATTCCATCGAATTGCGCGCGGCATTCTGAAGCCGCAGCGACTCCGTCATGCGCTCTTCCTGATAGGACTCGAATGCGGCACGCGTAGTCGGTGCGACGGCAAGCGCGCGCGCGAGTGCAATCGCATCTTCCATCGCGAGCTTCGTTCCGGAGCCGATGGAGAAATGCGCCGTGTGCGCGGCGTCGCCCATGAGCACGACGTTGTCGTGAAACCATCGCGCGTTCCGCACACGTGTAAAGCGCGTCCACGGCGACGCCGCGCGCTGCGCCGCGTTGCTCATGAGCCGATGCGATCCGAGCCACTTTGCGAACATTGCTTCACACGCCGCGATGGTCTCATCCGCGTTCATCGCATCGAAACCCGCGGCGCGCCACGACGCCTCGTCGCACTCCACGATGAACGTCGACGTATGGTCGTCGAAGCGGTAGCAGTGCGCCTGAAAGACGCCGTGTTCGTTCTCGACGATGAAAAATGTAAAGGCGCCGAAGGGAAGCGTGGTGCCGAGCCAGACGAAGCGCGTGGTGCGGACGTCGAGATCCGGTTCGAAGTGGTTAGCGAGCTCGGTGCGAATGACGCTGTTCACGCCATCGGCAGCGATGATCACGTCCGCACCCGACAGGCCGAGTGGCGCCAGGTCGCTGAGGGACCTGATGTCGACGGAGTGGCGAAGTGTTACGCCAACTTGCTGCGCGCGATGTTGCAGGATGCTCAACAACTTCTTGCGTGCGATACCGCTGAAGCCATGCCCGCCAGAGGTAATGCGCTGGCCGTGCACGACGACATCGATGTCGTCCCAATGCGCGAAGTTGTCGGTGATCGCGCGAAAGGTCGGCTCGTCTGCAGCGCGGAAATTCTCGAGTGTCTGATCGGAGAAGACGACGCCCCAACCGAACGTGTCGTCGGCCCTGTTGCGCTCGAGCACCGTGATCTCGTGCTCAGGACGCGCCTGCTTGAGGAGCAGTGCCGAGTAGAGCCCGGCTGGACCGCCGCCGACGACGACCACTTTCATGACAAAACGATTTTGCCGAACTGATCGCCGGCACTGAGTCGTTCGAACGCAGCGCGACCTTCGCTGAGCGGATACACGGCGTCGATGGGCGGCCGTAGCTGCCCC
>JBDTMO010000917.1:0-2100 GCA_039934235.1 bacterium
GAGCGAGCGTAGCGAGTCGAAGGATCTGCACCTCGACCTAATCCAGAGCTGCAAGTGCCACCAACAATCATTGCACGCAATGCAAGCAACTGGGTCGATCGAGGTGAGCCGTCGACGCGCACGCTCCGGCGCGTTCTCGCGTACTTCTTCGAGCGCAACGATCCGGCGTTCGAGCCGTGGCTCGATGAGCATGCCTTGATCATCGCCGGCATGGTGGCGGCGGACGCCACTGAGATCCACATCGCGGGATATCTCAAGAGCATTGTCCGCGAAGTGGGTTCGCCCACGCGCGAGCCGCTGGGAGCCCGTGCGGCGGGAATCGCGCTCTGGCACGTCGCGAAGGTCGCGCTCGTCCGCGATTTCGCTGAGCGCGTGCTGCGTGGCGAGATTCCCGTGAACGAGCCGACGCCCGATTCCTTCAGTCACTTTATCGCGAGTCGCTTGCTGACGCCGGACGAGCTCGCGCAGTTTGAAGAGGATGTCGAATAGCCAGCAGAGTGCAGATCCTTCGACTCGCTGCGCTCGCTCAGGATGACAGCGGCTGCGAAGGACCGGTGCGCACCAGCCGCGCAATCAGGAAGAGCAGAACGACAACCACCAAGCTGAGCACGCCCCAGAAAACCAACTTCGGCGTGCGGCCAAGTGTCGGCGCGCTCCCATGCTCAGGCTCGGCCGTTACTTCCTCGGCAGCCGCATCGAGCAGTCGAGGCGCGATGAGCTGAATGTCGTACCGTGGCGCCGAGATGTCCGCTCGGCCGTAGAGCAGCCGCAGCTTGGCGTCCGGTTCACGGTAAAAGCGGAGACGATACGACCGAAGCAGCAGCGTTGCATTCGTGAGCGGCAGTATCTGGTTATCTCCGTCGTTGATGAGCACGAAGAGCGAGTCCGTCTGCAGTCGCGCGGTGAGCGGAATATCCAGTGACGGAGCAGGCGAGTCCGGATCGTCGTGCGTCCAGGACGCCGTGGCCATGTGGTCGACGCCCGCGTCGGAGGCTGCGTCGCGCCGCAACTCGTGCGTCACCACCCCGACGTCGCGCGTAAAAACGCGTGCACTGGTGCCCAGTCGAAGCGACGCATCGGGAAGCCCGACATATGGCAACTGCACGGCGTACCAGGCGCGCCTGGCCGCGTCGGGAACCACACGCGGATCGGTGTTCGCTCGTGGGTTCGTGGACTTGAGGGCGGGGAGCGAAACCTCAGTGGGCTCCTCGAGCAGTTCGAGCAAGTAGGGAACCTGGCGTCCCTGCGCGTCGACGATGCGGATGTCGTCGAGACGGCTGTGTGCGAGCACCGCGGCATCGAGTCGCACGGCTGTTAGGCCCGAGCCAGCCGGAATGTTGCGAGAGAACGTAAAGCTGTTCGCTTCCAGCGTTGCGCCAGGCGCGGCGTAGAGCGCGGCGGGCGGCTCCACGGCCGCGACATTGCTGGCCTCGTGCGGAGGGCCCCAGGTTGCCGCGACGGAGGCTATTCGTTTCACCGTATCGCGTAGCGCCTCGAGATCGTATTGCGGTGGTGCGATCGGCTCGCGTGAGTCGACGCCATACGTCGCCCGAAGGTCGGCGCCGGTCGCGCTCTCGAAGAACACATACGGCAGCGGCGAGACGATTGCGCGCACGCCGCGCACGTCGAGCGGAAGGTTGTCGAGATCGTTGATGACGACGTCGAGCTCCGCGCCAAAGGGCGGCGTGGTGGGAATGCGGAGGTCGGACGCCACCGCGCCGGCGCTCGCGGTGCGGCGCAGCGTCGTCGTTCCAAGTTGCACGGGTTGCACGCGTCCATTGTCGAGCCGCGGTTCGGTCACGTACGCTGTGCGCAACACCTGAGCGCCGCCGACGTCGAGCTCCAGCGCGATGATCGGAAGCCTCGTCGCAGGAAGCTTCACGTGATAGCGGCTCGTGCGCGCCGCGCTCGGTCGCTTCTCGAACGCGAGTTGCATGCGGAGCGTGTCTGCGGCACGCGAGTCCCTGGGCGCGAGTCGCGCGCGTGCGCTCGATGGCGTCGCGATCCGCGCGCCAGCGTGATCGTCCCAGATGAGGCGCAGATAGCGATACGCGCCAGCCGTAAAGCCGAGCTCCGTCTGACGCAGTGGAGTTGCGCCGC
>JBDTMO010000918.1:0-2099 GCA_039934235.1 bacterium
TCAGGCTGTTTGAACCATCATCGGCGCCGAAGCCGACGAAGGTGTCGAACCATAGACATTCAACGACTCGAACACGGATTTACGCGGATTTGGCGGATGCACGCGGATTGCTCCATTTTGCGCAGAGGTCTACGGTGCGCCCGGCCTGCATCGACGGCGAATGTGCTTGCGACGCCGGAGCGGGGCGAACGATCTCGAGAAACAGGGCGACTTCGCCAGGTTGGTTCACCTCAACGGATCCTCGCTTGCCAACCGCGAAGAAGCAGGCTCGCACTCAGACCGTCCCCACTGACGCGGACTCCGTGCTCGCGTGGCTCGAGCGCCATAGCACCAAGGCCACGCGCGACGGCATGGCTCGCTACGGCGTGCCGTCGGACAACGCACTCGGCGTCACGATGGCCGACATGAAAGTCCTGGCCAAGAAACTCGGGAAGAATCATCAGCTCGCGGCGGCGCTCTGGGCCACCGGCGTGTACGAAGCGCGCATGATGACATCCTTCGTAGATGATCCCACGCTGGTGACGACGACGCAGATGGATCGCTGGTGTCGCGATTTTGACAACTGGGGCATTTGCGATACGGTGTGTTTTCATCTATTCGATCGCACACCGTATGCGTGGAAGAAGGTCGCGCAGTGGCACGACCGCGACGAGGAGTTCGTGAAGCGCGCGGCGTTTGCGCTGTTGTGGGGCCTCACTGTCCACGACAAGCGCGCCACCGACGAGCAGTTCGTGCAGGGGCTGACGTTCATCGAACATGCGGCCACGGACGACCGGCATTTTGTGAAGAAGGCCGTGAACATGGCGCTCAGGGCGACGGGCAAGCGCAATGCCGCACTCAACGCCGCAGCGGTTGCCGTCGCCACACGTCTGGCTGATTCCTCGGACCCCAGCGCGCGCTGGGTTGGAAAGCACGCGCTCAGGGAAATCGCTCGCCTCACGTTCTGAATTTTCCGTGATTCCAGGACTATCCACGATGAAGCTCACGTCCGTGCCGTTCATGCTTGCGGTGCTCTCCACCACCCTGGGAGCGCAGAACCCATCTCCCCGGTACGAGCTCGTGTGGGCCGATGAATTCTCGCAAGACGGCTGGCCCGATCCGCGCAACTGGACGTACGAGCGCGGCTTCGTGCGGAACCATGAACAGCAATGGTATCAGGCGGACAACGCGCGCATCGAGAAGGGCATTCTTGTTATCGAGGCGCGAAAGGAGGCCAAACCGAATCCATTGTTTGAACAAGGCAGCGCCGATTGGAAACGCACTCGACAGCAGACCGAGTTTACGTCTGCCAGCCTCACGACCCGCGGTTTACACAGCTGGCGCTATGGCCGATTCGAGATGCGCGCGAAAATCGATGTGCGCGCCGGCATGTGGCCTGCCTTCTGGACAGTCGGCGACATTGGGCCGTGGCCCGCCAGCGGCGAGATCGACATCATGGAGTACTACCGAGGCAACCTGCTCGCCAACGTCGCATGGGCCGACTCCGCACGAAAAGCCAAATGGGACGACTCCCGCAAACCCATTGGGGAATTGGGCGACGCGAACTGGTCGCGACAGTTTCACGTGTGGCGGATGGATTGGGACGAAAACGAAATCCGTCTGTACGTCGACGGCACGCTGCTCAACAGCACCGATGTGCGCCAGACGATCAACGGAGATGGAACAGGCCGCAACCCGATGCAGCAGGCTCATCACATCATCCTCAACCTCGCCATTGGTGGCGATAACGGCGGCGACCCATCAGCAACGACGTTCCCGGCGCGCTTCGAGGTCGACTACATCCGTGTCTTTCGAAAGATCGACGCGAGCCCGTGAACAGTGCCTGACGCAAGTCGCCGACTTTTCCTGACACGGTTGGCTCGAACACTGGAGTAACCTGCACCAGTCGCAATCTGTGCATTCCAGCTCGGTGAGGCATCGTGACGGCAACCAGCGTAGAGCCACGCCACAGTGGCGCGGTCGAAGTGATGGACCTCCCTCGCCCAAATGCGGTGGGAGCTCGGTATCTCTGGCTGCCGATTGCCGCACTCGGCTTTCTGATGGCCGGTGCAGGGTGCTGGCTGTGGTCCGCGACAGCAGGCACGCCAAGCAGATCGAAC
>JBDTMO010000919.1:0-2098 GCA_039934235.1 bacterium
TGGCGCGGCATATCACGGGGGAAATCCTGAACGTGAACGGTGGCAGCGTGCTCTGCGGATGATTGTTCTCGTCTTTACAGGCGGCACCATCTCGATGAAGCACGACCCAACCGTGGATGGCGCGGTGCCGACGCTCACGGGTGAAGAAATTGTCCAGGCGACGCGCGGGCTCGCCGATGTGACCGACGTCGAGGTCGACGAGTGGGGAATGTTTCCGGGCCCGCACATGACGGTCGAGCGCATGTGGGCCGTCCGCAATCGCGTGCGCGCGCACCTGTCGCGGCCGGAAGTCGACGGAGTGGTGGTAACCCACGGTACCGATGCGCTCGAGGAGAGCGCATACCTGGTTGGGCGATCACTGTCGGCCGAGAAACCCGTGGTGTTTACGGGCGCTATGCGGCCAGCAAGTGATATCGGTTGGGATGGACCGTCGAACTTGCTGGACGCCGCACGCGTGGCTGCGAGTCCGCATTCTCGTGGGAAGGGCACGCTCGTCTGTCTTGGTGAGCGCATTCACAGTGCCCTCGAGGTGACGAAGTCACATACCGAAGCGCGTGACGCGTTCGAGAGCCCGAGCCTTGGGGCGCTCGGCGAAGTGGACGAAGGGATCGTGAGCTATCGGCGCGCGTTGCTGATGTTGCCCGAGCCGCTCGACCCACCGCAGCCGGTAGAGCCGGTGGACATCGTGCACGTATGGGCGGGAGCGGATGCTCGGCTTCTCGACTGCTCGCGTGAGAGCGGGGCACAGGCGGTTGTCGTTGCGGCGATGGGAAGAGGCAACGTGCCGCCGGCCACATTCGAAGGCGTCGTGCGCTGGGTTGAATCCGGGCGGCCGATCGTGATTACGTCGCGCGCGCTCCGCGGCCGCATCGGCCCGACGTATGGCTATCCGGGCGGCGGTCGGAGAGTGTTGGAGGCCGGTGCCATCTTCGCGTACGGAAAGCGGCCGGGGCAGGCGAGAATCGATACGATGCTCGCCTTGGGACTGGGGATGAACTGCGCGGAGATTCGCGAGTTATTTGCGAAGTAGACCGCTCGTGCTCATTGCGGCACGAGCGATCCACCACCGACAAGTGTGTACGTCTTACCACCGAGTGCGGCATTACCGGCGTTGGCTAGTGCGTAGTAGACGGTGAAGCCATTGCCGACGATGTTGGTGATGGACAACCCTGAAATTCCGGCATTGGTCAGTGTCGTCAGCACCGATGTGGCCGTCACGGTCCACGTGCTCGTTGCGTCCATCGTGAGCGCGACTCGCTGCACTGTGCCAGTCAACTTCGCGCCCTTCTGGAGCGTCAACGCGATGGAACTCGTCGCGTCTGCGACGAGGTCTCCGGCGAGACTATCCGCGTCCGCGATGATCGTGACGTTGCTTGACCCCGTGGCGGAGGCCAGCGTGCCCGAGTTCGATTTGAGGGACGTTTGCTCGAGACGTACGGTGCCACCCTGTGCTGCGGCCACTCCATAAGACGACGCGCCGGTTGCAGACACGCTGCCGTTATACATCGCGATGCTCGTTCCTGCGCCCGTGGCAAACAAGGCGGTCGCACCCGCGGAGTCGGATGAGACACTTCCTCCGACGATGGTGACCTTTGCGGCAGCGGTCGCCAGCACCGCGGAATTCGTACCGGACTGCTTACTCGCGCTGGGCGAGCTGGCATTACCGGATTTGTTGATCGTCGTGCTGATCAGGGTAAGATCGCCGGCGGCGGAAACGAACACTGCTGATTCGTCCGGACTCGTCGAGATGTATCCCTGGTTCGTCGAGGACGCCGTGCCACCAATCAACTTGTAAGCGATGATGCTTTGTGGCACCACAACATCGAGCCTGACCGTATCGCTGGCCAGGGTCGCGGCCGAGTTGGCCAGGACGACCTGATACAGTCCCGCGTCCGCAAGGACGGTGGATGAGATCGTGAAAGATTTTGTCGTGGCGCCGCTGATCGCGGTCGTCCCCTTGTACCACTGGTAGGAGAGTGAGTCACCAGTGGCGACCACGGCGAATGTCACTGGCGACCCCACCGTGACTTTCTGCGCAGTCGGCTGCGTGGTGATGGTTGGTATCGAGAGGCCGGTACTCGGGGCGTTGTTCAGGTCG
>JBDTMO010000920.1:0-2096 GCA_039934235.1 bacterium
ATTGCGATGCATCTTGCACTACAACCTACTTGCCCGGCTCCGTCGTTGCTGCTATCAGATAAGCTGTAGCACCAGCGCGGGTTGCGATTTTGCACCCATCCGTGGCAAATAGCCAGCAATTTTTGCACGACAAATTGCGCGGGACAACAAAATTGCGGCGGTGAAGCCTGGCCACCCGCGGTCGCGATCACTCCCACGAGGCCCACCATGCGTTTTGCCGTCCGCTCACTGCTCGCTGCGATCGCGCTCATCGGGTGTCACGTCGCAACGCGCGCCGACGCTCAGGCGCTTCGCTCGCCACCGGCGTGGACCAGAAGTGCGGTGATGTACGAGGTCAACGTGCGGCAGTACACGCCGCAGGGGACCTTCGCTGCTATCCGGCCGCACCTGCCGCGCCTCAAGCGCCTCGGCGTCGACGTGCTGTGGATCATGCCCGTGCAGCCCATCGGCAAGCTGAATCGGAAGGGCGGGCTCGGCAGCTACTACTCCATCTCCGACTATCGCGCGATCAATCCAGAATTCGGCACCGCGGCTGACTTCAAGGCGCTCGTTGCCGACGCGCACGCGCAAGGCTTGAAGGTCATCCTGGATTGGGTCCCCAACCATACGTCGTTCGATCACGTGTGGATTGCGAAGCATCCCACCTGGTATCTGCACAAGGCCGATGGCGCCGTCTCCAACGCGGTGAACGAATCCGGCGCGGAAACTGATTGGACCGACGTCGCGCAATTGAACTACGACAACCCGGACATGCGGCGTGCCATGCTGGCCGACATGCGGTACTGGCTCGACGTCATGAAGGTCGACGGATTTCGCTGCGACTTCGCCGCCGGAGTTCCGATGGACTTCTGGGTGGAAGCGCGCCGCACACTCGCTGCGGTTCGCCCCGACATTTTCATGCTGGCCGAGGCGGAAATGCCTGCGCTTGGTGAAGCGTTCGATATGTCGTACGGGTGGGAGCTGCACCACTTGCTGAATGACGTGGCACAAGGAAAGAAGAACACGCCCGAGCTGGATGCGTACCTGCAGCGGCAAAAGCGCGCGTACCACGCGAATGACTTCCACATGTACTTCACGACCAACCACGACGAGAACAGCTGGAACGGCACGGAGTTCGAACGCATGGGCGCGAATCACTTGCCAGCGTTCATTCTCGCGGCGACGATGCGCGGCGGCATGCCGTTGTTATACACCGGGCAGGAGGTCAGCCTCAACAAGCGGCTTCGCTTCTTCGAGAAAGACACGGTGGACTGGAGTGGCACGTCGCTCGCCGGTTTTTACAGTTCAGTCTTTGCGCTCAAGCACGCGGAAGAAGCGCTGTGGAATGGAGGGTGGGGCGGGGCTCAAGCGCCACTGACGACGGACGGCGGCAATCGCGTGTACGCGTTTACACGAACGCGCGGAGGAAGCACAGTTCTCGTTGCTGCCAACTTTAGCGATGCGGTTGCCTCCGTGTCCTACAAGGGGCTCGCGCAGCCCGGCGGGTACACAGATTGGTTCGCCAAGTCGGCTGTCCAACTCGGCGGTTCTGGCACGTTGGACATTCCGGCGCACGGCTATCGCGTGCTGGTGCGCGGCCGACGTGCAGCTGACAGCTCGAACAAGTAGCCGTTCATTGGCGCGAGGGTGGCGAGCGGCAGGTAGTCGCGAAGTCGTCCGTCCGCTCTAACGCTGAGTGGTGCTCCTATCGTGCCGTCCAGCAAGTTGCGCAGCGTCCAACTTCCCGCCGGTAGCGCATGGTCGAGGGAATTGAGTGTCACACCCTCGACCGGTGTGCTGGCGAGATTGGCGATCACCAGGATGGACCGGTTGCCGTCGCGACGCACATATGCCGCGACGCCAGCATCATGGACGGTCAGCGGAACGAGCCGGCCATGCGCAAGCGCCGGCGTCGTGTCGCGCAAATGAATCAGTCGTCGGTGAAAGTTGAGCAGCGACAACGAATCGCGCTCCTGTGCCTCGACGGTAGTAATCGCGGAGTCATCCTGAAAGCGTTCCCACGGCGTGCCGCGCGTAAAGCCGCCGCCGGGTGCGGCACTCCACTGCATCGGGGTGCGCAGTCGCTCGTCTGGCTTGGCGCCGAGCATGCCGATTTC
>JBDTMO010000921.1:0-2094 GCA_039934235.1 bacterium
TGGCAGCGCAGGAAGGCAACTCGAATGATGGCGCCGACTCGTCACAGACGGACGAGCAGCGAGCGGAGAAGCGCAACTACCACCAGCTCGACAAGGTGATCGTTCAAGTCGCGCAGTCGAGCGACGTGTCTGCCGTTGCCGACGTCGTTCGCCGGATGCTGCAGCGCCGCCATAACGACGTCACCGACTTCGAGATCAGTGTTCCGGAGTTGCTCCTGAAACAGGAGCAGAACACGAAGGCGATTTTCAACGTCGTCCTGGGCGCCATTGCGTCCATCTCGTTGATCGTCGGCGGCATCGGGATCATGAACATCATGCTGGCGTCGATCCTTGAACGCATCAAGGAGATTGGTGTTCGTCGAGCGATGGGTGCGACGCAGAAGGATGTGCTTGCGCAGTTCTTGAGCGAGGCCGTGATGATCAGCCTCGCCGGAGGAATTGCCGGCATCATTGTCGGATGCATCCTGGCCGTGGTCATCGAGCACATCGCGAAGATTCACGCCATTGTGTCGATCACGTCGGTGGTCGTCGCGTTCGGCGTGTCGGTGGCTGTGGGGTTGGTGTTCGGCATCATGCCGGCCAAGAACGCCGCCAAGCAAGACCCCATTGTCTGTCTCAGATATGAGTAGCTACGAGGTGAACGGTGAACGGTGAACGGTGAACGGTAAACTGCAAACGCTTCTACCGTTCACGGTTCACCGTTCACCGTTCACCATGCTGTTAACCATCTTCTCCTCGCTGCAAAATGCGCTACTCCGCAATCACCCTACTTTTGTTTCCCGCCGCTCTGTGCGCGCAAAGCGCGCCGCGCCCTGCACTCACGCTGCAGGACGCCATTCAAATGGCGCAGCAGCAGGGGCCGCTCGCCCAGATTGCGCGCAGTACGCGGGATGCGGCGCATTTTCGCGACAACGCGTTCAACGCCGGCTTGATGCCGCAGTTGTTCCTGCAGGGAAACGCCGCGAACCTCAATCACGGCATCAACGCCGTCACGCTTCCGGACGGCTCGACACAGTTCGTGGGTCAGTCGCAGAATCAGTCGTCGGTCACGCTCGGATTCAGCCAGCGCTTGCCACTTACCGGCGGAACCATCCAGGTGGGCTCGCAGCTGTCGCGCCTCGACCAGTACGGCGACGCGCGCGCCACGCGCTACCAGACGTCGCCCGTCGTCGTCAGCCTGCGACAGGATCTCTTCAAACCCAACGCCCTCGTCTGGGACGAGCGTGTGCAGTCGCTCAACGCGGTCGTCGCCGAGCGTGGGTATCTCGAAGCGCGTGAGAACGTCGCACAAAACACCGCCGACGCGTTTTTCAACCTGTACACGCAGGAAATGGCGCTCAAGAACGCGACATTCAACGCAGCCGTGAACGACACCCTGTACACGCTCAACAAGGGCCGGTATGAGGTCGGCAAGATTGGCGAGAACGACCTCCTGAAGAGCGAGTTGGCTCTCCTGCGTGCGCGTGCAGCCGTTGACGACGCGCGCCTCGCTCGCGACCGCGCGGAAGCCGCGCTGCGTCGGCAGACGTCGTATCCAGATGGGCAGCCGCTCACGATCGTCACGCCAGACTCCATCCCGATTGTCGACGCGGACCCTGAGGTCGCCGTGCGTGAGGCGCTGAAGAACTCGAGCGCCATGCGACAGAATGAGCTCGACAACACGGTGACCAAGCGCGGCATTGCGCAGGCGAAGTCGGACAACCGCTTCAACGCCACCGTCCAGGCGAGTGCGGGCTTCAACCAGACCGCCACGACGTTCGGCCCGGCGTACCAGAATCCGCTCGGGGCGCAAACACTGACCGTCGGCGTCAATCTTCCAATGCTGCAGTGGGGCAAGGGCACGGCCGAGGTGCAGGAAGCGACGGCGTTGGCCGAGCGTGTTGGTGCGAGCAACAAGATGCGCCACGACCAACTGGTCGAAGACGCACGATTCGCCGCGCTCGGCCTCCAGCAGGCGCAGCGCAACGTGCTCCTCGCCGCGAAGGCCGACACGGTGGCCAGCAAGCAGTTCGAGGTCGCGCGCAACCGCTACATCATCGGCAAGATCACGAACGACGCGCTCTACCTCGCGCAGGGCGAGAAGGACGCGGCGGT
>JBDTMO010000922.1:0-2090 GCA_039934235.1 bacterium
GCGCCCGAGGGGCGCCGCGGAAATGGTTCGGCCGACAGCGGTGAGGAGGAGGGGCTTCATGGTGCGAATGACTCTCGGTGCCAAAAAAAACCGCCGACGCCCACGAAGCAGGCGCCGGCGGGATTCGCACGCCAACCGTCGATCAGGTGCCTTTGCTCAGGCTCGCCTTTTCCTTGCTGGCAGGCTCGTAGTTCGGAAATTCCTTCAGTACCGCATTGAAGTATTCCACCGCCTTCGAGCGCTCGCCATGATCCTTGGCGTCGAGGGCCTTGCCGTACATCACCGCGACGCGCATCGGAAGCTTCGGCGTCGGTGCTGGCGAGCCAGCTTGCTGTGCACCCGATGCCGGGCTCGCGTCGCCAGTCCGCCGCGCGGGCATTGCAGGGAGATGCATGCCAGTGTTGAGCTTGCCGGCCAACGTGCTGATGGCGGCCATGATGTTGTCCACCTTGTCGTCCACGCGATCGACGTGCTCGATGGCACTCGTCTCGACATTCACGGCACGCGCGTCAATGCGGAAATTGCCCTTCGTGTCGGCCATGTAGCCGCCGAAGATCATGTGCTGCGCGCCGAGGAGCTTGCCCACCTTCACGGCGGTCGCCTGATCGATCTTGCCGTCCGAGGCGAGCTTTTGCTCGTCGAGGAGCTTTACCACCTGATCGCGCTCGATCACGCGGATGTTCGGATTGACCGACATCTCGGTGATGAGGAAATCAGGAATTCCCTTGTTCAGGCCGTCGTAGTCCTTGGCGCTCGGCCCGAACGATCCATTGTTGAAGTAAAGGATCGCCACGGTCGGCTTCCCCTCCTTCTGCGCGTGTGCGGCAAGGGGCGCGACGAGGCCGGCGACGGCAGCGGCCAACGAGACGAAACGTGCAATGCGGGTCATGGTCTCCTCCGAGACTCGTACGGAATTCAATCCTGGTCCTGCACTGGCGCATCCGCGCCTGGGACAACTCCCTTCATACCTGAAGACTCATTCCTTCAGCGGCGGCAACTACCTCGAGCCGCGCTCCCTTCGAATCAACCAGTGCTCGGCATGTCGCCACGCATTGGTCGACCTCATCATCGGTTCGTTCAGGACGGTGGTGGAACAACACCAGCTTTTCCACCTCCGCTTCGATCGCCAACTCGACTGCGTCCTCGTGTGTCGAGTGTCCCCACCCGACGAATGCGTCGTACTCCTGCGCCGTGAACATCGTGTCGTGCACCAGCACCGCGGCCCCCCGTGCGAACTCCACGAACCGTGCACGCCAATCCGGCTGGTCGTCATACTTGGCGCGCGGGCTCAACTCATTGTCCGACACATAGACCAGCGAGCGCGGGCCAACCTCTCCATCCCAGAATCGGTACCCCAACGCGCCCCCGGGGTGCCGAACTCCCATTGCTGCAACTTCGTATCCGTTTCCAGCGCGCCGCTCTTCGGACAGCTCCTGAAAATCGATCCGCGCCTGCAATTCCTCGAAGCTCACCGGGAACACCACCGGCGACATCTGGTCACGCACCACCCGGTCAATGCTCATCTGGAGCGACTTCGAGCCCCAGATCCTGAAATGATTCCCCTTCCGAAACAGCGGTGCAAAAAACGGAATCCCCTGTATGTGATCCCAATGCGCATGCGTCAGAAAAATGTCGCCTTCGACTGCCGCTCCGTTTGCCCGTTCCAGCAGATGCCGGCCCAGCTCCCGAATTCCCGTTCCCGCATCGAGAATCACGAGCCGGCCTTCCTCGGTCCGCAACTCGATGCAGGGAGTGTTGCCGCCGTAGCGCACGGTTGTCGGGCCCGGGCTCGGGATTGAGCCTCGCGTCCCCCAAAATCGAACTGTGAGAGGCATTAGCCCAGCGACCCGTCGTTCACGCGATAGTATGCGTTCAAGGGGCGAAGTGGCGCAAAGGAGCGGGTCACGAGGGTGATGTGATCTTTGTCACACGCGAACCTGAGCTCGCTTCTCCAACCCATCTTTATCAGCAACCGCGATCCTCCGCCGCTCGACGCGAATGAGCCCAGCTTCCTGGAAATCCTTCATCGAACGCGACACGGTTTCGCGACTCGCGCCGATCATTTGCGCGATCGTCTGATGCGTCAACAC
>JBDTMO010000923.1:0-2087 GCA_039934235.1 bacterium
GCGTTTGTCGACGGCGGGGCCAAGCCGGTTCTACTGGCACGGCTCGATTGAGGGAGAGGTGGCGCTGGCGTGTAGCCGTTGTTTGGGCGACACGGAGGCCCATGTGTCGGACGAAGCGCATCTCATTTTCGCGGAAGCGGGAACCGAGGGCGTCGAAGACGATCCCGATGTATTTCTGCTCGATGACCGGTCTTCCGAGCTCGACCTGAGACCGGCCGTGCGTGAGCAGTGGTTGTTGAACGTTCCAGGCTACGCGTTGTGCCGGGACGACTGTAAGGGGCTGTGCCCAACGTGCGGGGCCGAGTTGAACCTCGGCCCATGTGCGCACGTTGGACAGGGCTGAGTCGCCCGGTTCTTATCCTTTTCCGACCAGACAATGGCCGTCCCGAAACGCAGAACTAGTAAGCGAAAGAAGCGCGCCCGCAACACGCACAAGACGGCGCCCGTCATCGCGATTCAGAAGTGCCCGCGGTGCCAAGCCATGAAGCGCCCGCACCACGTGTGCGCCGAGTGCGGCTACTATGCAGGTGAGCAGCGAGTCGCGGCCAAGGAAGCCTGACCTTGGCGCGGATCGCGTTGGACGCCATGGGGGGCGACTTCGCTCCCCAGGCGACCGTAGCCGGCGCGCTGCTGGCGCTCGCCGAGCTCGATCCCGCTCATAGCATTCAACTCGTCGGTCAAGAAGCCGTCGTGAAAGCGCAGGTTGAAGCCTTTCTCGACGGCGAATTCTCCGGTTACGCGCAATACAGCCATCGCTGGTCGTATGTCGACGCGCCCGATGTCATCGAGATGACGGACAAGCCCAGCGCCGTCGTGCGCGGCAAACCGTACAGCTCCATGGCCGTCGGGCTGCGTTTGCAGGCCGATGGGAAGTCCGATGCGTTCGTCTCCGCGGGAAGCACCGGCGCGCAGATGGCCGCCTCCATGGTGCTCCTGCGAATGCACGCCGGGCTCAAGCGACCAGCCATCGCGACATTTTTCCCCACACTGCGAAACACCATTGTGGTGCTCGATTCCGGGGCAAATGTCGATTGCTCGCCCCACGAGCTCGTCCAGTTCGCGCGCCTTGGCGCTACCTACGCGGAGTGCGTCATGGGGCGGCCGAATCCAGCCGTCGGGCTGCTGAGCATCGGCGAGGAGCCCGAGAAGGGAAACGCGGTCACGAAGGAGACGCACCTGCTATTGCAGGACTCGGGTCTCAACTTCATCGGCAATGTCGAAGGGCGCGACCTGCCTGCAGGTGCGACCGAACATCACGACATTGACGTCGTGGTGTGTGATGGATTCGTCGGCAACGTGCTCCTGAAGTTCTACGAGGCAATTGCCCCACTCATGATCGAAACGCTTCGCAGGGCAGGCGTTGACGGTGAGCATCTCGAAGCAGGCCTCAAGCATCTCGACTACTCGGAGCACGGCGGCGCGCCCCTCCTGGGTGTCAAAGGCGTGAGCATCATCGCGCATGGAAAGTCCTCGCCACGCGCGATCAAGAATGCGCTCAAGGCCGCGGCGCAAGCCGTGACGAGTGACATGAACGAGCTCATAGGCCAGCGGTTCGGTTCGGCGACGGAGACCGCGGCGTGAAGCGGCCGATCGCGTACATCGCGGGTACGGGACGCGGCGTCCCCGTCCGCGCAATGACGAACCACGATTTTTCGGCGCTGGGGCTCGACACGGATCACGATTGGATTTTCGAGCGCACCGGCATCGTCGAGCGCCGCATCGCGAGCGCCAACGAAACCACGTGCTCCATGGCCGCAGAGGCGGCCCGCGCAGCGATGGCACGCGCCGGTGTCCAGCCTGGCGAGATCGACGCGATTGTGCTGAGTACCGCCACTGCGGATCGCCTGCTTCCCGCCACAGCGGTGGACCTGCAGGCGGTCCTTGGCGCCACCCGAGCGGCTGCGTTCGACATCTCTGCCGCCTGCTCGGGCTGGATTTACGGAATGACGGTGGCGGAAGGGCTCATGCAGTCCGGCGTTATCGAGACGGCGCTCGTCGTCGGGTCGGAGAAGATGAGCTCCATCGTCGACTGGAAGGACAGATCCACCTGCGTCCTCTTCGGCGACGGCGCGGGCGCGGTGATCCTC
>JBDTMO010000924.1:0-2065 GCA_039934235.1 bacterium
GCGGGCGGCGAGTGCATGGAGCTCGCGCGCTTGCGCGGCCGTGCCGGCGAACGGCTTGTCCACGACGACGTGCTTGCCCGCCTCGAGCGCGGCGCGCGCGAGTGGATAGTGCGACGCGTTCGGTGTGCTGATCGCGATGAGGTCGAGCGTCGGCGAGACAGCGAGCAGTGCCTCGACGTCGTTCACGACCTGCGCGTCGGGATACTCCTTCCCGACTGCGGCGCGGCGCGAGACGTCGCTCGTCATCACGGCGGCCAGGCGCAAACCGGGCGTTGCGTGAATGAACGGCGCATGGAAGGTCGCGCCGCCGAGCCCGAAGCCGATCAGTCCTACTTCAGTGGGTTTGTCGCTGGATGTGCTTGGCATGTCGGGAAATATCGCTCGCCGTCACGCTGGCACAATGTTGGACGACTACTGCACCGGTGTCTGCAGCAACCCCAGCTTGAGTGCGAGCTTCACGTAGTCCGCACGATGCGTCAGGCCAAGCTTGTCGTTGATGCGCTGCTTGTACGTGTCGACCGTTTTGGGACTGATCGAGAGCTGTTCGCCGATTTCTGGCGCCGTGTAGCCCTGCGCGATCAACTGCATGACTGACCGCTCGCGATCGGTGAGGCGTTCGTAGCGTGTCCGGTCTGAGGCATGCTCCTCGCGCCGGCGTGCACCCTGCGCGAGCACACGCGCGGCTGCGGGCTGCACCCACAATTCGCCACGCGCCACCGCGCGCACCGCGTCCACGAGCTCGCGGTCCGCGGTGCTCTTCACGAGATATCCAGACGCACCCGCTTCGAGAACCGCTTCGAGATACGCTTCTTCGGAATGCATCGTGAGCACCAGCACTCGCGCACCCTGGTCGCGATCCGACGTGATGACGCGCGTTGCCGCGATACCATCACCGTCCGCCATCGACAAATCCATGACGACGACGTCCGCCGCGGTGTTCGCGAGCAGCGCCACGGCGGTATTCCCGCTTGCGGCTTCGCCTACGACGTCGATGTCGGGATCGGCGCCGAGTACGGCTTTGAGTCCCGTGCGCACGATGGCGTGATCGTCCACGAGCACGACTCGAATCTTCATTGTTCCGTCCTTGTCAGTTCGTCAAGGGAACAGTAGCCACCACGCGCGTGCCGCGCCTCGGCGCGCTGCTCACGGCGAGGCGACCATTCACGAGCCCGATGCGTTCGCGCATGGAAAACAATCCCATGCCGGGCCGCCGTTTTTCCGCGAGCGCCACGTCGAACCCACTTCCATCATCCTCGATCTCGAGCACGGCTGAGGCGCCGTCGCCGCGTAGTCGCACGGCGACGTGCTTCGCGTCGGCATGGCGCGCGGCGTTGCGTAGCGCTTCCTGCGCGACGCGATACAATGCGGCCGCGACCGGTGCGGGAATTGGCGGATCGAATTCCGCGGCGTCGACTTGAACATCGAGCGGTTCCTGGGCGCGTGTCTGTCGTGCGAGCCACTCGAGTGCCGCTGCAAGCCCGAGGTCGTCGAGCACGCGCGGATGCATCGTATGCGAGAGCGATCGCACCTCTTCGAGCGCTTCCGCGGCGAGTTCGCGCAACGTTGCGATGCGCGCGTCGAGCGGTGCGGACGTGCTCTCGCGTGCTGCGGCGCCGAGTTGCAGCATCACCGCGGTGAGAATCTGCGCGGTGGAGTCGTGCAACTCGCGCGCGACTCGTGCGCGCTCTTCGTCTTGCGCGCTGATGACCTGCGCGGCGAGGCGTCGCTCGCGGGCGCGATCTTCCGTGAGTCGGTCGAGGAGGGCGTTGAGCGTCGTGCCCACCCGCGCCATGTCGCGGTCGGCGAGGATGCTTGTCGGCACGCGCGCTTCCAGATCGCCCGCGGCGAGACGCTCGGCGGTGGACTCGAGGGTTGTGAGTGGGCGTAGCGCGACGTAGACGAGCGCGAGGTTGACTGTGAGGCTCGCGGCGAGTGCAACGCCGAGGATGGAGACGATGCTGGCGGGGGTGTCGAGGCGTCGTTCGACGGAGACGGCGATGAGCGCGGAGGCGACGATGAGGAGGTTGGCGCCCGCGAGCTTTGCGAGGAGCGGGACGCTGAGAAT
>JBDTMO010000925.1:0-2063 GCA_039934235.1 bacterium
AACATGCTCCGCCCATAGAGGCTTTCCAGTGGCAAGGTCACAATCGGGATGTTCATCGAGCGGTAGCGTTCCGCGAGCGGTCCTTCATCATCGAGACAGACGATCCGCAGGTCAAATCGTTTGTGATCGAGGCGTTCGGCGGTTCTCACCGCGTTCAGTTCGGTTCCTCCGACACGCATCGTATCGAGCGCAAACACGACGGGGACGCGTTTGACGAGCGGACTCGTCATGCGTCCCCGGGGATCGAGCGGAACATCGCCATCGATGGATTCTGCCGCGAAGCTCTCCCTTGGCCACCAGGAGAGCGGAAGCGCGAAGGCTTAGACCGAGCCGCGGCGGAAAATCATGACGGGGAGCGTCATGGTCATGATGCGGAGATCGTGAATGATGCTCTGCCGCTTCATGTATTCCAGATCGAATTCGACCTTGCGGCGCACATCGTCCACCGAGGAGTCGTACGCCTGGTTGATTTGCGCCCAGCCAGTAATTCCCGGCTTCACGCGCTGGCGCATGGGATACTGAGGAATGTTCCTGCGCAGGTCCGCAAAAATGGTGGGACGCTCAGGGCGCGGACCGACGATGTTCATGTCGCCGAGAATCACGTTGAGCAGCTGCGGTAGCTCGTCGAGGCGCGTGCGGCGCAGCAGGTTGCCCACAAAGGTGACGCGCGGATCGCTCTTGGCCGCCCACACCGCCCGACCATCGGCTTCCGCATCCACCTGCATCGTGCGGAACTTGAACATCATGAACGGCTTGCCGCCATGATCGTAGCCCCGACGGTCGTACGTGGACTTCTGCTTGTACCGGCGATCTACACCGACTCGGACCTGCGAGTAGAACACAGGGCCGCGAGATGACAGCCTGACGGCCAACGCGATCAACGCAAAGACTGGAGCAAGGCACACGACCGCCAGCAGGGCGATCATGATATTGACCGCCCGGCAAAGCGCCTCCGAGCGATCACGCGGCACGACATCCTCGACAACTTCCGCCGCCGCCGTCAGGTCAACGAACGCAACTGGATGAATTTCGTGCGAAAGCTCAATCGGCGTCGGAACTGCCGGGCTCGCTGCACGATCCAAGCGGTTGGTCCGCGGACGACGTGTAGTTGGAAGTTCAAGTGCCGTCGAAACCGCTCCCTGCATCGAAAACCCTCCGCCGAACCGTTATGTAGGATCCAATCATCGCCGGCATAAGCCTCAGCCCGCAGCGCCCTCCATTGCAGTCTGCGTGCTCAGAAGCTTGGCTTGGCAATATTCGTTTAACTTGTTCTTCCGCAATAACTTAAGTACCCGCAAAACTTTAACATCGCTGTCACAAACGCTCGGGCTGTTGCCAACATACAACACATTTCTGTTGGATAACAGCAACAGGTTGCCTTTGGCCCACAAAACAGAGGAGGCGCCGCGAACCAAAACGATTCGCCACGCCTCCCCAAAAAACCCATTCGGTACTGCCTACTACGAAATCTGTGCCACCTGCTGGCCAGGTTCCAGCTGCTCGTCGATTGCCGCGTAGCCGCCCACATACCCGTAGTACTCGTATTCGCCACCCTGCGGCGCGCCATTGAGAACCGCACCCATCACATTGATCGGCAAGGAGTCCACGAGCCGCAACTTCGCCGCCGCCATCCGACGCTCCGTCTGGCCAATCCGCAGCACCACCAACAAACTCCCCGCCGCAGAAGCAATCGCGTACCCGTCGATACCCGCCGCAAGCGGCGGAGTGTCGTAAATCACGACATCGAACTTGTTGCGCAGGTCGGCCACCAACCGGCCCAACGCCGCGCTCACCAACAATTCGGGACTCTGCCGACGAGGACGCCCGCACGGAATAAGCGCCAACTTGTCGTGCCCGGTCGAATGAATGATCTCGCTCTGGAGAGCCTCACCCGCAAGGAAATCGGTAAGACCCGCCGCTCGCGGCACTTCGAACAAATCGTGAAGCGACCCGCGTCGCGTATCGGCGTCCACCAGAATCGTTCGGAAACCCGCGTCCGCAAACGACATCGCCAGGTTCGACGCGATAAACGACTTGCCGTCGCCAGGCGACGGGCTCGACAC
>JBDTMO010000926.1:0-2055 GCA_039934235.1 bacterium
CGAGGCGTCTTGATCGTTGATGACCGACTCATGATGAAGCGCATGGCAGTCCTGCTGGGTGTCATCGTCGCAATCGTCGTTCTTGCGACCTCCGCGCAGTCCCAACGTGGACCGCGCGTTCGCATCGAACCCAACGCACCCTACGACGGCCGCTTCACGTTCGTGCGGCTGCGCTACACCGTGTACGGCCACAGCGGTTGGGAGTTCGACTACCCCGCCATGGAGCGCAACTTCATGACGCTGTTGAGGGACCTCTCGACCATCAAGAATCACGTGAGCGAGAGCAACATCCATGCGATGGATGATCCTCAACTGTCGAAGTATCCCATCGCGTACCTGAGCGAACCGGGATGGTGGCATCCCAATGAGAGTGAGGCCACTGGGTTGCGCACATGGCTGAACAAGGGCGGCTTCCTGATCGTGGACGATTTCTACTTCGCGCAGCAGTGGGCGAACTTCGAGAATGCGATGCACATGGTGTTGCCCCAGGGCAAGATCGTGAAGCTCGACGTGACGCATCCCATCTTCAATTCGTTCTTTCAGATCAAGACGCTGGTCGGCATGACGCATCCCGACAATCCCAACGCCAAGGCGGAGTATCTCGGCATCTTCGAGAACAACGATCCGAAGCGGAGGCTGCTGGTGATCATCAATTACAACAACGACATCGGTGATTACATGGAGTGGTCGGGGCAGGGATGGTACGCGGTCAATCTTTCCAACGACGCGTACAAGCTCGCGACGAACTACATCGTGTATGGACTGACTCACTAGTCCGCTCATTCTGAGCGCGCGGCGCGAACTGCGTTGTTGTCATCCTGAGCGAGCGAAGCGAGTGCGCGCTGTCATCCTGAGCGAGCGAAGCGAGTCGAAGGATCTGCACCTTGACCACCTTGTGCCTAGCTCCGCTCCGATTTAGCCATCCTTACCAACAACATTGGCAGCAACCAGCATGCACACCGTTGCAATCATCGGCGCGGGATTTACGGGTACCATGGTCGCCGTGAACCTCCTTCGCGTCGCGCGCGTAAAGACGCGCATCCTGCTCGTCGAGCGAAGTGGCCGTTTTACGGCAGGAGTTGCCTACGGCACACGCGTCGACGAACACTCGCTCAACGTGCCAGCGGGCCGCATGAGCGCCTTTCCGTCGGACAGCGAGCACTTTCTCCGCTGGGCCCAACTGCGCAATCCCTCAATCACCGGCGGCACATTCGTGCCTCGGCGACTCTACGGAAAGTATCTGGCCGAGCTGCTCGATGATGCAGAGGCATCGTCGGCGCCGACAACGAGCGTGATGCGTCTGGCGAGCGAAGCACGTGCCGTTGAACGTCAACCCGACGGCGGGTTGCGCATCGTGCTCGCGGATGGGCGCAGCTTTGCGACTGACGCAGTCGTGCTCGCGATCGGCAACTATGAACCGAGCGACCCGCCGGCGAATGGCAGTGAGTTCTACGACACGGTGCGGTATGCGCGCGACCCATGGGCCACCGGCGCGCTCGACGTCGGTGTCGACGAACCGGTTTTACTGCTCGGCTCCGGCCTCACCATGCTCGACGTTGCCGTCGCGCTCCAGACGCGCGGACATCGCGGGCAGATTCACGCGCTGTCGCGTCGTGGACTTACGCCGCAACCCCATCGTGAATCAGCGAGTGCACCGGCGCACCACGATCGCCCGCACACGCTCGCCAGCTGGCCGTCCACCGCGTCGGGGTTGCTGCGCGAACTCCGTCGCGAAGTGCGTGAGGCCGAGTCCCACGGGGTTGACTGGCGCGAAGTGGTGACGTCGATTCGGCACGATACGCAGGCGCTGTGGCAGTCGCTGTCGCGCGAGGAGCGCGTGCGGTTTCTGCGCCATCTCCGATCCTATTGGGAAACGCATCGGCATCGTGCGGCGCCGTCGACGTCTGCCCGTATCGAAGTGATGCGAGCGAGTGGACAGCTTGCGGTGCATGCCGCGCGCCTCGTCTCGTACGTCACGAGTGCCAACGGTGTGTGTGTAGCATTTCGCCGTCGAGGCGCTGCAACCGAGCAAGCAGTGCGCCTGTGACCGCGCCA
>JBDTMO010000927.1:0-2053 GCA_039934235.1 bacterium
GTACCACGCTCGGTCCTGCACTGGGCGGCACACGCTTCTGGCAGTACGCGAGCGACGAGGACGCGATCGTCGACGCCCTTCGTCTCGCGCGCGGCATGACGTACAAGAACGCTGTGGCCGGCTTGAATCTCGGGGGCGGCAAGTCGGTCATCATCGGGAATAACAAGACGACCGATCGCGAGATGATCTTCCGCGCGCACGGGCGGTTCGTCGAGTCGCTCGGCGGGCGGTACATCACGGCGGAGGATGTTGGCACGAGCACGGCAGACATGGACTTCGTGCATATGGAGACGAAGAATGTCACCGGACTTGCCGGCCGCTCCGGCGATCCCTCGCCCGTGACGGCACACGGTGTGTTCCGCGCCATCCAGGCGTCGGCCAAGGAGCGTTGGGGCTCGGACGACCTCAGCACCAAGACCGTGTCGGTGCAGGGCGCTGGCCACGTTGGATACTATCTCGCCAAGGAACTCCACGAGGCGGGCGCCAGCCTCATCGTCACGGATATCGATGCCGAGCGCGTCAAGCAGGTGGTATCGGAGTTTGGTGCGCGGTCCGTGGCGCCCGATGAAATTTACGCCGTGAAGGCCGACATCTTCGCGCCGTGCGCGCTTGGTGGCATCATCAACGATACGACGATCGCGCAGCTCAAGTGCGAAATCCTTGCTGGCGCTGCTAACAATGTGCTGCTCGAGGAGCGTCACGGCGTCGCGATCGAAGAAAAGGGCATTCTTTACGCGCCGGATTACGTTGCGAACGCAGGTGGCGTCATCAACGTGTACTCCGAGCTCGCGGGATGGAGCTCGGCACGCTCGTTCCGGAAGGCCGATGAGATTTACGACACGACGCTCAAGGTGTTTGCCATCGCCAAGAAGGACAACGTGCCCACGTACGTCGCTGCGGACCGTCTCGCGGAGCAGCGCATCAAGGCGGTTGCCGGAATGGTGAGGACGTGGCCGGCATGGCCAAACAAGAACGAGGAGCGTGCGTGAGTTCTTCTCCGGAAACCATTCTCATCGCGTCTGATCACGCCGGCTTCGAGCTCAAGGAAAAGCTCGAGGCCGAGCTCAAGGCGCTCGGTTATGCGGTCCAGGACCTTGGGCCTGATTCTGACGCGTCGATCGATTACGCCGACTACGCCCATCCGCTCGCGAAACGCGTGTCGGAAGGCGAGAACAACAGGGGGATTCTCTTGTGCGGCACCGGGCTCGGGATGTCGTACGCGGCTAACCGCTATCCACACGTTCGCGCTGCAGTCGCGTGGACACCGGAGATCGCGACGCTTGCCCGCGAGCACAATGACGCGAACGTTCTCGTGCTTCCGGCACGCTTCGTTGGCGACGATGAAGGGCGCGCGATCCTGAAGGCATGGCTCGACACACCATTCGCCGGTGGACGCCACGCGCGCCGTGTGGCGAAGATCGAACGGGATGAGCCAGCCGTCTGACTCGCAGCGGCGAGAAGCGTGCAGATCCTTCGACTCGCTGACGCTCGCTCAGGATGACAATGTCCTCGCTGCGCTCGCTCAGGATGACAGGTTCGCTGACCTTGGTTCAGGATGGCAGACCGGCTCAGGCTGACAAAAGCCTCGCGCAATCGAGAACTACCTATTATGTTCGGCGGACTAACAATATCCCAGAATGCCGTGCATCCGATGATCCGTTCGCTCCTGATCGCCTGCTCACTCCTCCTCACGGCGATCCGGCCGGCAGCTGCCGACAATGGGTCAGAACTCTGGCTCCGCTACAGGCTCGTTGCAGATGCCGCGCTTCGCGCTCAATACCGCGCCGTGCTCGCACAGATCGTCGTTGACGGAAATTCGCCGACACTCCAGGCCGCGCGCGACGAGCTCAAGGCAGGATTGGCCGGCCTGCTCGGCGTGCCGGTTCCCGTGGCCGCGAGCGCAGATCGGAACGGATCTCTCCTTGTTGGAACGCCCGCAGGATCACGCCTGATCGCTGCCCTGCCGCTCACCGCGGAACTCGCGCGGCTCGGTAAGGACGCATTCATCATTCGCAGCGTCGTGATCGGCGGGAAGAAGGTTCTCGTCGTCGCG
>JBDTMO010000928.1:0-2049 GCA_039934235.1 bacterium
GGAGACGCGCGGACGCCGATGATTCTCGGTATCAGCATGACGTCGCTCAACATCGCGTTCAACGTGGTGCTCATTCGCGGGCTGGGTCCCATTCCGGCGTATGGAACGAAGGGCGCGGCGATGGGAACGTGCCTCGCGTCCGCGCTCGTTGCGGTCTATTCGCTTTTCAAGTTGTTGACGGGCGGATGGGTCGTGTCGTTCCCGCGCGGAGGCAGCTACCGTCCGGATTGGACGATCATCAGGGCGCTTTTCCGGTACGGATTGCCGACGGGTATTCAGGGCATCGCGATGAACATCGGCGGTGTATTCATGCTGTCGTTCATCGGTTCGCTCGCGCAGAGCGCTGCGGCGCAGGCGGCGTTCGCGGTCTCGTATTCACAGCTCTTTTCGTTCGTCACGTGGACATCGGTTGGCCTGATGGGCGCGGCGGCGGCAGTCGCGGGGCAGAATCTTGGCGCGGGCAAGCCCGATCGTGCGGACGCTGCGGTGCACGTGGCGGCGCGCATCGGCCTCGCGGGCGCAGCGTTCCTCGGGATTTTCTACTTCTTCTTTCCGCGCTACCTGCTCGCGGTGTTCGGCATGAACGAACCCGTCGTGGTGGACATTGGCACGCAGCTGCTGCGCGTGCTCAGTGTGTCGGGGCTCTTCATCACGGTGGCGCTCAGTTACACTGGTGGCTTGCAAGGCACTGGCGACACCAAGAGTCCGCTGTACATCTCGATTGTCTCGCAGGTCCTCGTGCCGCTGAGCATCTGCTTCGTGATCAGGCACTGGGGCACGCTGCAGCCGATTCACATCTGGCTGGCGATCCTCACCGGTCACATCACGCGGTGCATACTGAGCGTCGTGCGATTCAATCAAGGGAAGTGGCGTACGATCGCGGTGAACATCGATCACTAGGCCTCGGGTCGAGGAGATCAGCATGAAGGGTGGCAAGTCGGGAAAACGCAAGAGCTCCAGCACGCGCTCCGGAGGAAAGCCGAAGGGCGCGAAGAAGACCGTGAAGCACGAATGGAGCGTGCCGCCCAAGAAGAGCGACCGTAAGACCACGCGGCTCGGCGCCAAGCGTGTGCCGGACGACAACTGACGCGCGCACCTCGAGTACTGCAGCACGTCTCCGCTCATACGGGATGACATAGCTCGATAGCGTTACATCCATCGGTTGCACTCACCGGTCCTTCGCGTCGCTCAGCACGACAAGATGCTGCCCTTTTGGTATACTCAGGCAGCTTACACATCGACATCACACGTATACCAAGGGAGTCTCAGATCAATGGTGAGACATTTCACCACGCGCGCCACTGCGGTGGTCGGGCTCAGCGTCGCGTTGTTTGCGTCGCCAGCGCGCGCGCAGGATCGCCTGAAGAGCATGCCGGGCTACGACCAGTTCACCCGCATGTCGACGCAGCGCGTCGGCGCGGTGAAGAGCGGACAGGTCGCGGGTGCGTGGGCGGATAGCGGCAAGGCATTCGATTACGGATTCGACGGCAAGCGGATGCGCTATGTCGTCGCGACGAACACGATCGTCGACGCGCCACCGCTCGCGCTCGACGCCGTGGCCGCAAACACTGGCCGCGGCTTTGGCGGTCGCGAACGCGGCCGGCAGGACACCGAGGCGCTCTCGCCGGACGGCAAGCGCAAGGCCGTCTATCGCGATCGCAACCTGTGGATGTCCGATGCTGACGGAAGTCACTCGAGCGCCATTACCACCGATGGCAGCGAGAAGGACCGTATCAAGTACGGCACGGCCAGCTGGGTCTACGGCGAGGAACTGGGCCAGACGTCCGCCATGTGGTGGAATCCATCGAGCACCAAGGTCGCGTACTACCGCTTCAACGAAAAGCCGGTGCCCGACTACTTCCTGCAGATGGACCAGACCAAGCTGCAGAGCGCACTCGACGTCGAGGCATATCCAAAGGCCGGCGTCGACAACCCGATCGTGGACATCTTCGTTTACGATGTAGCGACAGGAAAGTCCACCACGCTCGACATCCGCGACGGCAAGCCGTTTACGAATGACGTGCTGGGCCACTATGCCTACAACGTTCG